>NZ_CP132910.1:0-215000 GCF_030846775.1 Geothrix sp. 21YS21S-2 | reverse complement strand
CGGCGTCGCTCTTCATGCGCCAGCACGCGCTGGGCGTCGAGCCCGCGCCCCTCCCGAGGGCGACGATGCTGGGGTCGCTGCTGCACTACCTGGCCCACGCCTCGCCCAAGGACTTCTGCCCCACCAATGCCATGATCGGGCTGCTCCCCGAGATCCCCGACGGGATCCTGGACCACAGGATGCTGAAAAGGGCCGGCGGACTTCGCGGCCTCAAGCAGGCCAAGGGGGCTTATCATCGTGAGCGGGCCCTGGCGGCGCTGGAGGCCCATATCGCGGAGGCGAAGCTGTGAGACCGATCCTTCCCGTAGGGCTGGGAGTCATGCTGCTGCTGGCCGCAGGCGTCTACCTCGGCACCCGCCACCAGCCGTCGGGCTCGCTCCTTGACGAACCGGCCAACCCCTTCGGCGTCGAGGCCGCCCAGCCCGGGTGGCGCGTCAAGTTCGTGGACTCCCAGATCCCGCTGCGGGCCCTGAAATGGCTCGCTCCCCGCCAGCCCGGGATCCTGGTGGCGCAGGTGCAGACCCAGAGCGATCGGCAGCTGGTGGCCGTCTTCCGCGACGGGTCGGCGGCGGCCTCCCTCCAGGTGGCCCGGCCCCAGGGCGTCAGCGAGGGATTCTGGCGCTTCGCGCAGCTCCTGGACGCGTGGGTCGCTCCGGACGGCACGGTGGTGCTCCTCTACCGCGGGGAGGCCTCCAGCACGGAGCCCGCCCTGGCCATGGCCCTGGAGCCCGGCGCGCCCGAGCCGCGCTGGGTCCACCGCGGCTTCTACGACCGCATGGCGGTGGGCGGCGGCACGGAGTCCGCGGTGTTCCTCTTCGGGGCCAAGGGCCCCGTCCAGCGGCTGCCGCTGGCCGGGGACGTCCGGCGCCCCATCGCCAAGGACATCGACCTGCCGCCGGAAGTGCCCGAGCTCGAGGACCTGCTGCCCACCGGGGCCTGGACCTTCCTGGCCTCCACGCGCAACGGGCTGTCGGCCTTCCTTGGAACCAGGGGCTGGAGCCACGTCCCGGCCCCCGAGGACAAGGGCGTGCCCTGTGCGGGCTGGCGCTCCTCGCTGGCCCAGGCCGGCAGGCGATTCTGGTGGCAGCCCGCGCCGGGCAAGGTCGTGCAGGTGGCCCAGGACGGCTCGGTGGTGGCGGACCGCGAGGTGACGGGCTTCGCGCCGGAGGATGTCCTCGCCCGCGATGCCAAGCTGCTCCGGCTGCTCGGGGCGGACGCCTCGGGGCGGCTCTGGTTCGGCCTCGCCATGCCCGTCGCCCAGCCGGCCGCTATGGAGGACTGGGCGGCCTACGCGGCCCTGGGCCTCGGCCGGGTCTATCGCTGGAACCCCGACAAGGAGGGCCTGGAGCGCCTGCTCTGGAGCCAGGCCTGGGCCTCGCTGAACCCGCCGCCCGAGGTGGCCCTGGGCGCGCCGGTGCTGCATCCCGCGGCCGGCACCATGCTGCTGGAAGGAAGCCGGGCCGGGTGGTGGCTGCCGCTGGGGTCCCTGCCCTTCAAGAATTGTGCGAGCTAGCTCTAGCACTACTGTGTCATAAACTAGGCGCATTGGCTTTTCCCGCATGTCGGACAGTATGCGAGAGAACCCACGAGAATTCGCTCCAGCCTTCGACGTAGCGTCGTGATGGAATAAGGCGAATGCCGCTCAGGGCGGAAGGGCGCGGTGTCCTCTGGGAAGGGGGGCGGGCTGGGGTGGTGCGTGAATGAAGCCAAAGATGGATTGGATCGTAGGGGGGGAAAGGCGGCTTCGTTCCGCCACAATGAAGGCATACGTGGCGGCGCATAGACTCAAATGATGGTGGAATCCCCTCCATCCACGGCCCTCATAGTGGTCCAGGCCGAGTTCGTCTTTCATTTCCTGGTAGTCCCGCTCGATCCGCCAGCGCAGTTTAGTGACCCGGACCAATTGCCGGAGTGGCGTGGCCTCAGGCAGGGTCGAAAACCAATACTTGGTGGGCTCCTGCTCGGATTCGGGCCACTCAATCAACAACCACTCCTCCGGGTGCATTTCCGCTCGGGTGTTGTCTCGATGAGCGGGACGAACGCGGAGCGCCGCGAACCGGGATTCCATGATGCCCCGGGTTCCCTCTCCCCACGGCACCTTCGCCCAGGCGGCCTTGGGCAGGGCCTCCGCCAGGGCTTTGACCGTCTCGGGCTGATGCTCATCATCCCTCCTCAGTCTCTTGGCCGGATGTCCCTTTCCGCCGGGCTTTCTGGGAGGCAGCGGCCCTTTGCCGTTCGCCCAGACGGTCGTGGTTTTGCTGACCCCCACAGCGTAGACGAGGTGCCGTTCCGTCAACCCTTCCCTGAAACCGAAAATGTCGCCGTAGCCCGCATCAGCCAGCACGGGCAGGTCAGGTTCCTTGTCCGTGCGCTGACCATCAATGAGGGCGAGCGCAATTTGCCATTTGGGCTGAAAGACAACCGCCTCGGGAACACCGGCCTCGGCCCGGCGTTCCATATCCTTGGCCCAGGCCTCCGGAAGATACAACCGGAACGCCACGGGCACGCTGCTCCAGCGGGAGGCCATGGACAGGCTGACGGCACATTGGCAGTTGGAGGTCTTTCCGAATGGTCCGCAATACTGGTGGGCCACGCCAACTGAGTGCGTCCCCTTTTTGGGGAAACCGGTGTCATCAACAATCCAGGCTTCAATCGGCCCCTGGATCTCCATGGCTTCGCGAGCGTAGTCCCGGGCCACCCGGAGAACCGCGTCATCACTCCAACCCGCTTGAGCCACCAGGTGGTGCAAGGATTGGTGCCGGGCCTGGACGTGCACCGGGTCCAACCGCGCTGCCATCGGCTCAACGCTTTTTCGATCCCCAGGCAGGATCAAACCCTGGCAATAGAGCGCCATTGGCTTACGGCGATCGGCATGGCCAGCGGCCTTCGCCAGCAATCCGGCGTAGGCATCGAAACGCGCTCGGCTTTCGGCAGTGTCAACCATAGGTAGCCCTAGCCTATAGGATAGGCAGGGCGTCGAGGTTGTCAAGACTTATGACACAGTAGTGCTAGGAGCCTGTCTACGTAATAGGAGGCCCCGCGATGATGGCACCGGGGCTAGCAAATCAAGGAAGGCGAGGAAAGCCGCAGCGGGACTGCGGTTGACGAGCCTGACGCAGAGTTGCTGGCCCCGCTGCCATCACCCGAAGGGCGGCGCCCAGAAGCGCGCTTATCGTGTGCAAGTCCCTTGAAGGATTGACCTAATCCTCCTGCGGGCCTTGCGCTCGATAATCACGCTTCTGGGCGCCGTCGCGGGGCCTCCTATTACGTAGACAGGCTCCTAGCACTACTGTGTCATAATATTGGCGCCTTGGTTTTTCCCACATGTCGGACAGTAGGCGAGAGAACCCACGAGAATCCGCTCCAGCCTTCGACGTAGCGTCGTTATGGAATAGGGCGAATGCCGCTCAGGGCGGAAGGGCGCGGTGTCCTCTGGGAAGGGGGGCGGGCTGGGGTGGTGCGTGAATGAAGCCAAAGATGGATTGGATCGTAGGGGGGGAAAGGCGGCTTCGTTCCGCCACAATGAAGGCATACGTGGCGGCGCATAGACTCAAGTGATGGTGGAATCCCCGCCATCCACGGCCCTCATAGTGGTCCAGGCCGAGTTCGTCTTTCATCTCCTGGTAGTCCCGCTCGATCCGCCAGCGCAGTTTCGTGACCCGGACCAATTGCCGGAGTGGCGTGGCCTCTGGCAGGGTCGAAAACCAATACTTGGTGGGCTCCTGCTCGGATTCGGGCCACTCAATCAACAACCACTCCTCCGGGTGCATTTCTGCTCGAGTGTTGTCTCGATGAGCGGGACGAACGCGCAGCGCCGCGAACCGGGATTCCATGATGCCCCGGGTTCCCTCTCCCCACGGCACCTTCGCCCAGGCGGCCTTGGGCAGGGCCTCCGCCAGGGCTTTGACCGTCTCGGGCTGATGCTCATCATCCCTCCTCAGTCTCTTGGCCGGATGTCCCTTTCCGCCGGGTTTTCTGGGGGGCAGCGGCCCATTGCCGTTCGCCCAGACGGTCGTGGTTTTGCTGACCCCCACTGCGTAGACGAGGTGCCGTTCCGTCAACCCTTCCCTGAAACCGAAAATGTCGCCGTAGCCCGCATCAGCCAGCACGGGCAGGTCAGGTTCCTTGTCCGTGCGCTGACCATCAATGAGGGCGAGCGCAATTTGCCATTTGGGCTGAAAGACAACCGCCTCGGGAACACCGGCCTCGGCACGGCGTTCCATGTCCTTGGCCCAGGCCTCCGGAAGATACAACCGGAACGCCACGGGCACACTGCTCCAGCGGGAGGCCATGGACAAGCTCACGGCGCATTGGCAATTGGAGGTCTTTCCGAATGGCCCGCAATACTGATGGGCCACGCCAACCGAGTGCGTCCCCTTTTTGGGGAAACCTGTGTCATCGACAATCCAGGCTTCAATCGGCCCCTGGATCTCCATGGCTTCGCGAGCATAGTCCCGGGCCACCCGGAGAACCGCGTCATCACTCCAACCCGCTTGAGCCACCAGGTGGTGCAAGGATTGGTGCCGGGCCTGGACGTGCACCGGGTCCAACCGCGCTGCCATCGGCTCAACGCTTTTTCGATCCCCGGGCAGGATCAAACCCTGGCAATAGAGCGCCATTGGCTCACGGCGATCGGCATGGCCGGCCGCCTTCGCCAGTAATCCGGCGTAGGCATCGAAACGCGCACGGCTTTCGGCAGTCTCAACCATAGGTAGCCCTAGCCTATAGGATAGGCAGGGCGGGGAGGCTGTCAATACTTATGACACAGTAGTGCTAGGCCAGGTAGTCGAACAGGCTCTTGCTGCCGATTTTCGCCATGACGCTCAGGGTCGCGGACTGCGCGGTGCTCTCCCTCGTGAACCCGGTGATGGCGCTGGGGTAGTCCACGCCCTCCACCGTGTCCTGCACGGCCTTCAGGTTCGTGTTGATGTCGGCGAGGCTCGTCTTGATGTTGTCGATGCCGTTCTGGAGCCCGCCCAGCTGGGTGATGGAGTCGTTGAGGTGGGCGCTGATGGCCTGGAGGTTGGTGTAGGCGGTCTGGATGGCGGCGGTGTTGCCGGCGGTGAGGGCCTGGCTCAGCGACTTGGTGGCGTTGAAGAGGTCCAGGTTGCCGCCGTAGGCGGCGGGCGCGGCGCCGCCCAGGAAGAGGGTGTCGCCGGCGATGTTGGTGGCGGAAGTGGCGCTGGCCCCGACGGTGAAGTTGATGGTCGCGTTGTTGCCGTTGTAGGTGATGGAATTGGGGGAGCCCGCGGGGGCCGTGGCGGAATCGAAGGGGACGGTGGTCGTGTTGGTGCCGGCGAAGATGTACTTGCCCTGCACCTTGGTGTTGGCGAGGTTCACCAGGCTGGTGAAGATGCCGTCCACCTCGGAGGCGATGGCGCCGCGGCTGGTTGCGCTCTGGGTCCCGTTCATGCCGCTCTGGGCCAGCTCCATGAGGCGGGTGACCTGGGTCTGCACGGAGGTGGCGACGGTCTCCGAGTTCTGGAGGAACCCGGTGGCGGCGTCGATCTGGCTCATGAACTGGCTGTTCTGGTCGATGGAGGCCTGGAAGTTCAGGATGGCGGCGGAGCCCGCCGGGTCGTCCCCGACGTTCACGATGGCCTTGCCCGTGGTGAGCTGCGTGGCGTAGTTGGAGTAGCGCTCCTTGGAGCGCTGCAGGTCCAGAAGCATCTGGGAGGAGTTGATGGGGTTGGGGGTGCGGATGGTCATGGTTCCTCTCCCGCCTAGACGCCGAGGTTGTTGATGAGCTGGTCGGTGAGCTGGCTGATTACGGACACGAACCGGGCCGAGGCCTGGTAGCCCCGCTGGTAGGTGATGAGATTCGCGGCCTCGGTGTCGAGGTCCACGGCGGAGACGCTGTCGCGCTGGGTCGTGAGGGCCGTGGTGATGTTCTCCACGTTGGTGGAGGTGATCTTCCACTGGGAGGCGTCGGTGCCCACCTTGGTGACCAGGCCCGTGATGAAGGTGCTGAAAGGGCCGGTGACGGCGCCCGCGGGACCCACGCCGGTGCTGTCCACCGTGGAGGCCGAGGTCTGCAGGGCCACCATGGCCTGGACGTTCCGGTTGTCGCCCACGGCGCCGGTGGAGCTGGCGGCGAAGAGGGAGGGGTTGGCCACGATGGCCGCGTTCACCGAGAGGGCCAGGACCATCCCCTTGTAGTCGTTGGCGGGCACCTGCGCGCCCGCGTCCGGGGGAACCTGGATGGCCGACGGCAGGTGGTTGGTGTTGCCCCCCGCGTTCTGGAAGAAGTCCAGGTTGTGCTGGACGCCGTCCAGGGAGTAGCCGCCGCTCTGCAGGACGTTCATGTTGTAGGCGACGCCCGCGGCCAGCTCATCCATCTGCTTCTCGTAGCCGGCGATGAGGTTGTCCCTCAGGTCCAGCTGGGCGCCCATTTCGCCGTTGGTGATGGAGGCGGTGACGTCGGTGAAGGGGGCCGTGCCGCCGAGGCTCACCTCCACGGCGTTGTAGAAGGGCGCGGTGGCGGGGGGCGTGTTGTTCTGGATCGAGGTCATGGTGTAGGCCGTGCCCCCGATCACCAGGGGCGCCACGCCGCCGTCCAGGTTGATGTTCATCTGGCCCTTGCCGTCGATGTAGGTCTGGATCCCCACGATCTTGGCCAGCTGGTTGGCGAGGTCCTGCCGCTGGTCGATGGAGGTGTTGTCCTGGGAGGGGTTCACTTCGCCGGCCAGCTTCTTGTTGAGGGCGGCGATCTGGGCGGTGAGGGTGTTGACGGTGGGCACCAGGGTCGCCACCTGCTGGTCCGCGCTGGTCTGGGCGTCCCGCAGCGACTGGTACTTGGTCTGGAGGGTGCTGATCAGGTTCTGGGCCGAGCCCACCAGGTTGGTGCGCAGGGAGGCGTCCTCGGGCTGCGCGGAGACCTTCTGGAGGCTCGTGAAGAAGGCGTTGAGCTGGGAGCTGATGCCCGAGGTGCCGTCGTCGGTGAAGATGCTCGAGATGGTCTGGAGTCCCTGGTACCGGGCCTGGGCCCCGCTCTGCTGGGCGGTGCTCACGGTGATCTGGAGGTTCAGGAGCTGGTCGCGGATGCCCTGGATGGCCTGGAGGTTGACGCCGGTGCCGTAGACCAGGCCGCCGAAGCTGGAGGAGCCGGCGGTGGCCAGCTGCGCGATCTGCCGGCTGTAGCCGGGAGTGTTGACGTTGGCGATGTTGTGGCCGATGACGTCCAGGGAGTTCTGGGCCGCCGTGAGGCCCGAGAGGCCGATGTTCAGTCCTGCGGTCAAGCCCGGCATGGGGATCTCCTAGGCGTTCTGGTGGAGGCGGATGGAGACGGTGGGCGGGAGCGGCACGCCGCCCCGGGCGGCGTACGTGGCGCCGTCGCTCAGTTTCGAGAGGGTGGCCCGAAGCGGCGCCTCCAGGGTGTTGATGAGGAGCCTCAGGTTCCGGAGCCGGGTCTGCAGGCGCAGGGCCTCGTCCCGGTCCCTGGGCCACCCGATGACCTCCTGCCACCGGACGGTGGCCAGAAGGGGGATGGGATCCTCGCCCGCGATGAGCCTGGCCTCAAGGTCGTTGAGCAGGGCGGGCAGCGAGTGCAGCATGAAGAGCCTCCAGGCCCTCCCTGCGCAAAGGCTGTGCCGGAGCCGTCAGGCCAGCAAATCCAGGTGTCCTTCGGCAGGAATTGCCTGCTCCAGGTCCTCGGCGTCCGGTTCCTCGTCCTCGCGCTCGCTCTTTCCCTGGCCCGGTTGCTGCTGCCTGCCCTTGCGTTCCTCGGTGCGGAGCGCGTCGGCCTTGGGAATTAATGGAACATTGTTCTGCTCCAGCGCCGTTTGCTCGCCCACGTCCCGCCTGCGCGCGGCGTCCCTAGCCTGCAGCTCATGGACCCCCTGGGCTTCCCGGAGGGCTTCCAGATTGGCGTTCTGAAACGACTGGCGCAGGGTGAGTGGGTTCATCTGCGGCCCGTCAGGGCTCCTGCCGGGCCGGGGTGTGCTCCCGCACCAGGCCGTCGGCCACAGCCTCCCCGTCGGGGTTGTAGGCATCGGCGTCGATCCTCGCGCGGATGGCCTCGACCTTCTCCTGGCGCACATCGGGGATGGCGTCCAGGCGGGCCCGGGCGACGGCGATGAAATGGGCCCCGTTGGAGACGCTGAACGCATCCGCCGGAACGGTGGCCCCCACAGGGCCCGCCGAGGTCGGCTGGGGTCCGCCCCCCACCTTCTGGGATGCCGCTGGCGCCCCGGTCTTGATTGAAACCCTCATCACTCACCTCAACTCGATTCTAGTATCGGCAGAGACGGGGTTCCAATTAAGTCCTGTTCATCTATTTTGCTTGGCAGACTTTAAGGAGGACTCCAGGCGTTCACTCAGGCCCCACGTTTTCCCACTTTCCATGGCGTGGTTGACAACGGCCTGGTCAAGCAAATATTCATATGTGCCCCGGGCGGAGTCGCTGGTGCCGAACAGCCCGGAGGGGTGGACGGTCTTGCGCATTTCCTTGAAAAGATTGGCCATCAGCAGGCCCTCGAACTGCCTTGCCGCCTCCTTCGCGTCCTTCCCGCCCGGGATGGCCGGGGCCACCAGATCCTGGGCCGGGGCGGACGTGGAACTGAGGATGGGGGAGCTCACAGGACCCTCAGCTCGGCATTGAGGGCGCCGGCGTCCTTCATGGCCTGGAGGATGGCCACCAGGTCCCGGGGGGTGACCCCCACATTGTTGAGCATCTCGGCGAGCCGGCCCACGGTGGTGCCGGGTTCGAGGGTGAGGGACTTGACCTTCTCGTCCTCGGCCTTCACCTCGCCGGTGGTGGTGGTGGCGGTCTTGCCCTTGCTGAGCGGCCTGGGCTGGCTCACCTGGCTCGCGCTCGTGACGGAGATGGAGAGGCCGGCCTGGACGATGCTCACGGCGCCGATGCGCACGTCCGAGCCCATGATCACGGTGCCGGTCTTCTCGTTGACCACCACCCGGGCATGGGACTGAAGCTCGATCTGCAGGTTCTCGAGCCGGGCCACCAGTTCGACGATCCGCCCCTGGAACTCGGAAGGCACGGGCACCTCGATGGTGCGCGCGTCCAGGGCCCGGGCCGAGGCCGAGGGCAGCTCCTGGTTGATGGCCTTGACCACGCGCACGGCGGTGGTGAAGTCCTCCATCAGCAGGCTGTACCGGAGCACCTTGCGGTCGTTGAAGTTGCCGCCCACCTCGCGCTCCACCAGGCCCCCTTCCGGGATGCGCCCGGCGGTGGGGTGGTTCTTGGTGTTGGAGGCCCCGGCGGTGGCCACGGAGAAGCCGCCCACCAGGAGGGAGCCCTGGGCCACCACATAGACCTGGCCGTCGGGGCCCTGGAGGGGGGTCATGAGGAGGGTGCCCCCGGCCAGGGACGAGGAGTCCCCGTTGGAACTGACCGTGACGTCCACCCGCTGGCCGGGCCTCCCGAAGGCGGGCAGTTCGGCGGTGACGATCACCGAGGCGACGTTCTTCACGTTCACGCCCGTGGTGGGGATGCTGATGCCCTGGCGGGCCATGAGGTTGGCCAGGCTCTGGATCGTGAACTTGGACTGGATGGTGTCGCCGGTGCCCTTGAGGCCCACCACGAGGCCGTAGCCCATGAGCATGTTGCCGCGAACGCCCTGGAGGGAGGCGACTTCCCGCAGGGGGAGGCCGATCCCCTTGTCGGGGATGGCCGCCGTCAGGAGGAGGGGGGCGAGGAGAAGGAGGAGTCTGCGCATGTGCCTGCCTCAGAACGGCCAGATGAAGGACAGGAGACGGCTTATGTAGCCCGGTTTCAGGGTTTCGTCCACCACGCCCTGGCCGCCGTAGCCCACGCGCAACTCGGCCACTTGTGCCGAGCCGATGGTGTTGGCGGTGTCCAGGCGCGCGGGGTCGAGCATCCCGGCCACGTACAGGCGCTGCTTCTCGTTGTTGAGCTGGATGTCCCGGTAGCCTTCGAAGATCAGGTTGCCGTTGCCCAGGACCTTCACCACCCGGGCGGTGATGGTGGTGGTGAAGAGGGCGCTGCGGTCGGTGACGCCGTTTCCGGCGTACTTGTTCGTGGTGGCGGTCTTGAACCCTCCGGTGGCCGCGGCGCCGCTGCCGACGCCCACGCTGGCCAGGCGGCTGAAGAGGGACGGGGCGGTGAGGGTGTTGGAACCGGACCGGGAGGTCGTGACGTCGGCCTTGGACGTGGCGGTGGTGGACTCGGTGATCTTGATGGTCACCAGGTCGTTGAGGCGGTGGGCGCGCAGATCGGCCACCGTCTGCCGGTCCTGCCAGAGGGAGCCGTCCGACAGCGGCGCGGCGGCCGGCCCCTCCTCGGCGTAGGGGATCCGGGGCTGCTTGGTCAGACTGGGATCATGGGCCTTGGGAATGGAGCACCCCAGGACCAGAACTCCGATCGCGATGGGCAAAAGATACCGCATGACCTGCCTCCACTCCCAGTCATGGCAGAGGTCGTGCCAGTTAAAGAAGCGCCATGAGGCACCGGTCGTGGCCTGCCAGATCCTGGTGCACCACGGCGCGCTTCCAGCCCGAGGCCAGGGCCCGGGCCGTGAGTTCCTCCCCCTGCCCCGCGCCGATCTCCAGGACGCAGCCGGGGGCGGCCCGCCGCCGGGCTTCGCGCAGGATCTCCGCCGACAGGGCCAGGCCCCGGTCGGGGGCGAACAGGGCCGTGGCGGGCTCGAAGGCCAGCTCCCGCTGGAGCCCGGGGGCGTCGGCGGGGTCCACGTAGGGGGGGTTGGACACCACGAGGCCCAGGGGGTCCTTGAGGGGGGCCAGGAGGTGCCCCCGCTGGAAGGCCACCTTGGCCCCCAGGGCCGCGGCGTTGGCCCGGGCGGCCTTCAGGGCCCCCAGGCTGATGTCGGAGGCCTGGACCTCCCAGTCGGTCTCCAGGGCCATGCACACCGCGAGGATGCCCGTGCCGGTGCCCACGTCGCACGCGTGGAGCACGCCCAGCCGCCGCCCCACCTCCAGGGCCGCCTCCAGCACCAGCTCCGTTTCGGGCCTGGGGATCAGGGTGTCCCGGGTCACCTGGAACCGGCGCCCCCGGAACTCGCACCAGCCGAGGATGTAGGACCAGGGCTCGCCCTGCCTGCGACGTTCCAGCCAAAGCCCCACCTTGGCCGCGTCCTCCTCGGGCACGGGGTCGTCGCCGTGGACCAGGAGCCAGGACGCGGGCAGCCCCAGCCCCTCCTGGAACCACCGCCGGCTCTCGGCGCGGGCCTCGGCCAGGTCGAGGAACCCGGCCAGGGCCGAGGCAAGGTCGCTGGCAAGCTGCGAGTAGGAAATGTGCATAGGCAGTCCGGGCCTTCCGGGGAGGGACAGAATTTTTTTTATCCTTTTTCATCCCCGTTCATCCCCGGCAAATCAAGCGCTTGATTTGCCGGGGATGAACGGGGATGGACGGGGATGAAGAGGATGATAAAAGATCTCCGCTTACTTTGCCGCCATCAATTCCTTGGCGCGCTCCTGGCTCGTGCGGGCCACTTCCTCGTGGAGGCTGCCGCCGTGGCTGTCCATGGTGACGACCAGGGGGAAGTCCTCCACTTCGATGATCCAGAAGGCCTCGGGGCTGCCGAACTCCTCGAGCATCTTCACGTCCACCACCCGCTTGACCCGCTCGGCCAGGAGGGCCCCGGCGCCGCCGGTGGCGTGGAGGTAGCAGGCGCCCACCTTGCCCAGGGCGTCCGAGGTCTTCTTGCCCATGCCGCCCTTGCCGATGACGCCGCGGACGGTGTAGGTCTCGAGGACATCCGCCTGGTAGGGCTCTTCGCGGATGCTGGTGGTGGGGCCGGCGGAGACGAAGGACCAGTGCCCGTCCTCGTGGTGGGCCACGACGGGCCCGCAGTGGTAGATGACGGCCTCGTGCAGCAGGGGCTTGAGCCAGTCGGGCTTCTTCTCGACCATGAACTTGTGGCCGATGTCCCGGGAGAGGACCACGCGGCCGCTGAGGAGGATCTCGTCGCCGACCTTGAGGTCGCGGACGACGGCTTCGGAAATGGGGGTCGTGATGCGCTTCACGGGAGTCTCCTAGCGGTACAGGGCTGAGCCGGTTTCATCGACGACCAGGTCCATGCGCCGGCTCGACCAGCACATGTAGCTGATGCTCACGAAGAAGCTGGCGGGATGGCGGAACATCTCGGACACGAGCACGCCCAGGACCGTGGTGCGTCCGCCGTAGCCCATGGGCCCGATGCCCAGGGTGTTGATCTCCTCGGTGAGCTTGCGCTCGAAGGCGTCCAGCCTGGGATCGGGGTTCGGGGTGCCCAGCTTGCGGAGGATGACCTCCTTGCTGCGCTCGTAGCCGGTGACCCGGTCACCGCCGATGGCCACGCCGAGGATGCCCGGGGAGCAGCCCTGGCCCTGCGCCTTGGTGACGGCGTCGATGACGCACTTTCGCACCCCGCCCAGGTCGCGGCCCGCGCCCAGGGAGGCCTCGGGGAGGCGGTACTGGGCGCCCACGTTCTCGCAGCCGCCGCCCTTGAGCATGATGGAGACCTCGACGCCGGGCTCCTCGCGCTCCTCGAAGTGGATGACGGGGTGGCCTTCGAGGAAGGGGTCCATGTTGTTGCCCGGGTTCCTCCCGGACAGGCTCTCCACGCAGTTGGGGCGAAGCCAGGACTGGGCGGTGGCGTCGGCCACGGCCCTGCGGATCTGCTCCTTCACCTTGCGCTGGGAGAGGCCGAAGGGATGGCGCACCCAGAAGATGATGGTGCCGGTGTCCTGGCAGAGCGGCGACACGTGGTCGTCGGCCAGGGTGATGTTCTCGATCATCGTGTCCAGGGTGTTGGCGGCCCGGGAGCCCTCGGCCTCCAGGTTCCGGTTGGCCACCACGGCTTCGATGATGTCCTGGGGCAGCCTGCTGGTCGTCCGGCGGATGAGCTCCATCACGGGGAGGGTCAGGTCCAGGCTGGCGAGGTCGGTCAGGTCGGCTTTCCAGCCTTTCGGCAGCACCGACTTGGATTCGACCGTCCCCAGGGACGTGAGGTTGGGCATGGAACAGGCGGTCATGGGTCCCCCTTGGCGTGCTCTAGGTGTAGGTCCGATTCAAAAGATTAACAACTCTTTTTTCGTTTCAGGAGGACCAGGCCCGGCACAGGGCGGTGGTGAGGTTCAGAAGGGGGCTGGGACTGCGGCTGATGGCCATTCCCTTCAGGTCCATGTCCGTCTGGTTCACCAGGTGCAGCAGGCGGGCCGCCCCCTCGGGGCCGATGCGGTTCAGGACCCGGTCATAGCCGTCGAACAGGAATGCCTGATTGGGCCCCAGGCCCAGGGCGGCCACCTGCCCGTCGCGGCTCTTGACGCCGTTGCGCCGGGCGTCGGTGAGCCGGCAGAGGCGCTCCACTTCGCGCCGGGCCTGGCCCAGGAGCATCAGGGGGGCGCCGCTCGGGTCGTCCTCCACGGCCTGCCGCAGGGCGGCGAAGGCCGTGGGGGCGGAACCGCCCTGCCAGGCCTTGGACCAGGCGAAGGCGGTCTGCTCGCCCAGTCGGAAGGTCGCCTTGTCCACCAGATCGGCCTCCACCCGGCGGTCGTCGGCAAGCAGGTCCAGGACCTCCAGGCAGCGGCGCAGGATGCCGGGGTTGCCGCCCATGCGGGCGGCGATGCGCTTGGCCACGCCCGAACCGAGGCGCAGGCCCATGCGGGCGGCCTCGGCCTCCACCCAGGCGGGGGCCTCCTTGTCGTCCATGGCGCCCAGCTTCAGGACCCTGCCCTGCTTGGCCCAGTCGCTGAAGGGCTTGGCCCCGAGGATCTTGCCGGGGCCCGCGGAGAGGGTGCCCCGGGCCACCAGAAGCAGGCGGGTCGCCGGCAGGGGCTCGAGGATGAGGCGCTTCACGGAAGGGGGCAGCTCCTTGGCCTTTTCCAGGAGGTTGTCCGCCTGGGGCACCAGGACCACGCGGTCGGCGCCCAGGGGGGCGGATTCGGTGAGGGCGTTGACCACCTCGGCCCAGGGGCAGCCCTCGGCGCAGACCGTGAAGGAGAACACCTCCCACTCCGGGTCCACGTGCACGGCCTTCCAGGCCTCCACCGCCGCCCTGCGGCCGTCGCTGTCCTCCCCGTGGAGGAGGGCGAAGGGCGAGTCCAGCCAGGTCTTGGGAATGGCCATTCAGTCGCTCCCTTCCAGCAGCTGGGTCAGGAAGCTCTCGGCGAAGTCGTCGGACAGGGTGCCCAGCACCCGCAGCTCCTGGTTGTTGAAGCTGGCGAAGTTCTGGTCGACCCGGTACTGGTTCGAGAAGGTCAGCCGGGGCCGCTGGATGACCACGTCGCCGGTGACGCCGTCCAGCAGCTGCACGGAGGCCACCACCACCACCTCCACCCGGGTGGCGCTGCCGGCGGAGCCCTTCACGGAGTCGCTGCCCAGGGAGAGGCCCAGGGCGCGCACCTCGTACCGCTCGATGGCGCCCTGCAGCACCCAGCGGCTGGCGGCGCTCTGGGGCACCAGGCGCCACGGGGACGCGGCCACGATGCGGTTCTCCAGGGCCTTGCGGAAGGTCTCCTCGGCCCCCAGCTTGGGGGTGTTGTTGCGGAAGGCGGCGATGCGGACGGTCTGCCCCTTCACCATCCAGGCCGCGGCCCGGGGGCGGTTGTCCAGCCGGTGGTAGCCGCAGCCCAGCAGGAGGAATCCGGCCAGCGCCGGCGCGAAATGACGGGCCATGGCTCCCTTTCAGGCGGGATTGTAGATGCCCACGTAGGGGAGGTTGCGCAGCTTGCCCTCCAGGTCCAGGCCGTAGCCCACCACGAAGTGGTCCTCGATGGAAAAGCCCGTGTAGTCCACGGGGACCTCCACCCGGCGCCGGCTGGGCTTGCTGAGGAGGGTGCAGATCTTCAGGCTGGCGGGCTCGCGGTCCAGCAGCAGGTTGCGCACCTTGTGGAGGGTCAGGCCCGTGTCGACGATGTCCTCCACCACCAGGGCGTGGCGGCCCCGGATGGACTTGTCGATGTCGGTGAGGATCTTCACCTCGCCGGTGGACTCCAGGCCGTGGCCGTAGCTGGCCACCCGCATGAAGTTCACGTCCATGTCGAGCTTGATCGCCCGGGTCAGGTCGGCGAAGAAGGGGTAGACGCCGTTCAGGAGGCCGATGACGACCAGGTCCTTGCCCGCGTAGTCGCGGGAGATCTCCTCACCCAGCTCCTGGACGCGGGCGGCGATCTGGGCTTCGGTGAGCAGGGGGTAGATGCGGCTGAGGGAAGCGGACATGGGTTTCTCCAGATTCTTTATACCATTCAACCCGGGCCCGGCCCCCGGGGTCTAGTAGGCAGGACCCAAGTCCGGGTCTTGTGCTTTGCGGGTGGGCCCTTGATGATATCCCTAGCTATCCCAGCCAGAGACGAGAGGTTGATGCAGCAGGCCGCCCTGGATTCCCCGTACCACGGTCCCGAGATCCAGGAATGGGTCGTGGCCGCGCAGGCCGGAGACCAGGCCGCCTTCGCCAACCTGGTGGAGCGGTTCCAGCGGGACGTCTACGGCAAGGCCTTCTCCATCCTCAAGAACCACCTGGACGCGGACGACGTGGTCCAGGAGACCTTCCTCCGGGTCTACCGGGCCCTGCCCGGCTTCCGGTTCGAATCCTCCTTCCGCACCTGGCTCATCACCATCACCACCCGCCAGGCGCTCAATTTCCTCGGGCGGACCCGCTCCAGCCACGAAAGCCTGGACGCCACGCCCGACGGCCCGGAGCATCTGGCGCTCCGGGTGGAGGACAACCAGATGTCCACGCTCCTGGACCAGGAGTCCAGGCGCCTGCTCCGGGAGGCCCTCCCGCGGCTGCCCAAGCGCCAGCGCCAGGCCCTCACGCTCAAGATCGAGAATGATTGGAAATATGAACAGATCGCCTCGGAGATGAACATTTCCGTGGGCAGCGTGAAGGCCCATGTGTTCCACGCCATCCAGAACCTATCGCAACTCATCAAAGGGGGAAGGCCATGATGAACTGCCTTGAAGCCCTCGCCGCCATCGAAGTGGATCCCCTGGACCTGCCGCCCGAGGTGGAGGCCCACGTGAAGGCCTGCGCCGGCTGCTCCGAGGCCCGGGTGACCTGGCTGGCCATGGAGGACGCCCCCGCCGCCGTGGCGCCGGCGGGCTATTTCGATCAGCTTCCCGGGCGCGTCCTTCGCAAGCTGCCCAGCCGCCCCCGCGCGGGCGACCGCCCCTCGGCCCTCTGGGCCCTGGCCGCCGCCCTCCTCATGGCCGTGGGCTTCGGCGGCTTCTGGCTGGGCCGGGCCAACCGCCAGCCCCTGGTGGAGGCCACCTACACGCCGCCGGCCGCGGAGCTCCCGGCCGCGCTGCCCGAGACCCCCTTCATGGAAGGGGATGACGAGGTGGCCCAGCTGCGCAGGCTCCCCCCCGACAAGGCCGCCACGGTCCTCGAGGGCCTGGAGCCCAAGCCGGCCAAGGATTCCAAGTGATGACCCACCCGGAGGCGCCCGTGATGAG
This sequence comes from Geothrix sp. 21YS21S-2, assembly GCF_030846775.1. Lineage (NCBI taxonomy): Bacteria > Pseudomonadati > Acidobacteriota > Holophagae > Holophagales > Holophagaceae > Geothrix > Geothrix sp. 21YS21S-2. The sequence continues at coordinate 198,628 of NZ_CP132910.1, read as the reverse complement.
AATGGCACTGCTGCTCGGCCTTTCCGCCACCCTGGCCGCCCAGGCGCCCCGGGCCCCGCAGACCCCCCACCGGACCGAAGCCCCCTCCCCCAGCCGGGTCCAGGATCCGCATTTCATGGCCCGCCTCTTCCAGTGGCGGGTGAGCCGCATCACCAAGGTGCTTGGCCTCCCTGAGGACCGGGCCCGGGTGATGGCCGAGAAGTGGGGCCGCTGGGACCGCGAGCACATGGAGCGGGGCCAGCAGACCGCTGAGCTCCGCAGGCAGTTCCACCAGATCCTCATGGGACCCGAGGCCGAGGACGAGAAGAACGCCCGGCTCAAGCCGGTGGTGGACCAGTACATGACCCTGCGGCGGGCCCAGGAGGCCGGCCGCAAGCAGTTCGAGGAGGACATCCGCTCCGGCCTCGCCCCCGCCCAGCAGGCCCGCCTCATCCTCGTGATGGAGGAGATCCAGCAGCGGCTGAGGGAAGGGCTGAAGGACGCGAAGTAGCCGTTCGAAGCCTGGCCTGCCCTGCTTTTCCCGGCGAACCCGCTCGTTACCTGCGGGTTCGTTTCTTCTGTTTCGCGGCAGGAGGTGCAGGTTCGCCGCTTCCGGTCTCCAGGATCATCGGCACCACCACGGGCCGGGTCTGGGTGGTCTTGCGGATGGTGCGGCGCAGGGACTGGCGCAGGAATTCCACCAGCAGGTCCTTGTCCTTCCGGATCTCCCGCGGGGCCTCCTCGAAGGCGTTCTTGACGGTGGCCCGGAGCAGTTCGGAATAGGCCTGGTCGTCGTTGAGCACCACGAAACCGCGGGTGAGGATGGAGGGCTCCGCGGCCAGGTCCCCGGTCTCGGGGTCGACGACCAGCGTGGCGATGACGATGCCGTCCTCCTGGAGGATGAGGCGGTCGTGGATGACCCGGGCGTCCACCATGTGGTCCACGCCCTGGTCCACGAAGCACTTGCCCACGGGGACGCTGCCGGCCTCCTTGACCCTGCCGTCCTTGAAGAGGCGCAGGCACTCGCCGCCGTCCAGGAAGAGGATGTGCTCCTTGTCGTAGCCCATGGACGCGGCCAGTTGGGCGTGGACCTTGAGGTTCCGGTAGGTGCCGTGCACGGGCACCATGTGGCGCGGGCGCACCATGGCGATCATCTCGGCGGAGTCGGGGCGGTGGCCGTGGCCCGTGGCGTGGACGACGCCCAGGCCCTCCAGGGTGGTCTCCGCGCCCAGGCGGGCCGCGGTGTCCAGCGTGCGGGAGATGCTCACCTCGTTGCCGGGGATGGCGCGGGAGCTGAGCAGGAGCCGGTCGCCTTCGACCATCTTGATGCCCTTGACCTCGCCCTTGAGGATGCGCTGCAGGGCGGCCATCTCCTCGCCCTGGGAGCCGGTGCAGAGCACGGCGACCTTCTTCGGGGGGAAGAGGGGGACCTCCTTGGGCTCGATGAAGAGGTCGTCGGGAAGCGAAAGGCGCTTCAGGGTCCGGGCCACGGCCACGTTGCGCTCCATGGAGCGCCCCAGGAGGCAGACCTTGCGGCCCTCCTCGTAGGCCAGGTCCAAAAATATCTGGATGCGGTGGATGTTCGAGCTGAAGGTGGCCGTGAAGAGCTTGCCCTTGGTGGCGCGGAACGCGTCCCGCAGGCCGCCGCGGCAGTCCTCCTCGCTGGGGGTGGGCTTCGTGTTGAGGATGTTGGTGGAGTCCGACAGGAGCACGGCCACGCCCGCGTCGCCGAGCTCCTTCAGCCGCGCGGTGCCGGTGAGGCGCCCGTCGACGGGGGTGGGGTCCAGCTTGTAGTCGCCGGTGTGCACCACCACGCCCCAGGGGGTGTGCAGGGCGATGGCGCACGCGTCGGGGATGCTGTGGGTGACGGGGATCCATTCCGCCTGGATCTCGCCGCGGCCCACCTTGATCCGGGCGAAGTCCTCCACCACGTGCATGTGCCGGGAGCTCCAGAGTTCGTGCTCCCTCAGCTTTCCCTCGAGGATGCCCATGGTGAAGGCGGTGCCGTACACCGGCACCGGCCAGCGCTCCAGGAAGTAGGGCAGCGCGCCCAGGTGGTCCTCGTGGCCGTGGGTGAGCAGCACCGCGTCGATGCGGTCGGCGAAGGGCTCCAGGTAGGCGAAGTCCGGGATGATGCTGTCGATGCCGGGCTGGTCCTCGGAGGGGAAGAGCTGCCCGCAGTCCACCAGGAAAAGGCTCTTGGCGGTGTGGACGACCAGGGCGTTCATGCCGAATTCCCCGAGGCCGCCGATGGGGATGAGCCTCAGCTCGTCCTTCGCGGGGGGGTTCTGCCAGTCGATGAAGGGGGGTGAGGCGAAATCCATTTAATGCTTTCAGGAAAGGGCACGGAACAGTTCGAGCCACGTGCGGGGGGGGATCGCTTCCGCCCGGATGGCGGGCGCGAGGCCCTGCGAGGCGAGGAGATCCTGGATCTTTTCGGGGGGCAGCCAGCCCTGCCAGTTGTTGGCGAGGGTCTTGCGGCGGTGGTTGAAGCTCCGGTGCAGGAGGGCCAGCAGCGAAGCGCGGACCTCCAGGGCCGGCGCGCCCGGGAGGGGCTCGAAGAGCAGCACGGCCGAATCCACCTTGGGCGCCGGCCGGAAGGCCCCCGGCCCCAGCTTGAGGACCCGGGTGACCCGGCAGCAGAGCTGGGCCAGGATGGAGAGCGGACCGTAGTCCTTGGTGCCGGGCCGGCCCAGGATCTTCCGGGCCACCTCCAGCTGGAACATGAAGACCATCCGCTCCCAGGGCACGGGCTCCACCAGGAAGCGGCCCAGGATGGCGGTGGAGGCGTTGTAGGGCAGGTTCCCCGCCACGGTGAAGGCGGGGCCCTCCGGCAGGGCGGCGTGCACCGCGTCCCCCGGGATCAGGTGGAAGCGCTCGACCCCCTGGAACCGCTGGTCCAGGACGGCCACCGCCTCCGGATCCAGCTCCACCGCCCACAGGGGACGCCCGTCCTCCAGAAGCGGCGCGGTGAGCACGCCGGGGCCGGGGCCGATCTCCAGGATCCGGGTGGCCGGGCTGGCCAGCACGGACCCGACGATGGCCTTGATGGCGGATGCCTGCACAAGGAAATGCTGGCCGAACCCTTTCTTCGGTGTCAGTTTCAGGGGTTCAGCGATATCAAGCTCCACGGGTTCAGCTTAACAGGCTCACGCGTTCAGCGGAGGATCCGCCACGCACGCTTGGTCGGTGGTCCCCTTTCATCCGGAACGGTGACGTAGACTTCCCGGGTCTTCACGAAGAGCCGGGGGCCCCGCACCCGGCCCACCACGGTCAGGCGCCAGAGGCAGGTGCCTGGCCACCGGCTGGAGGGGCCGAGGAAGCGGACAAGCACCTCCCCGTCCTGGGCGGGTTCCCGAGGGAAGACCCCGGGCGGGACCGGCAGGGCCAGGCCGGCCCTTGCGTCCCATCCCTGCCCCGGCGCCGGCCGCGGCGGAAGGGCCTTCCAGCCCTCCTGCAGGAACCAGGCCTCGGCGCTGTCGGCGGCGAGGGCCGCCCAGGCACCCCGCAGGGCCTCCCCTTCCACGGCCAGTTCCCGGAGCACGGTACGTTGCATCATCCAGGCTGCCGCCGCGGACAGCGCCAGGACCGCCACGGCCATGAGCAGGGTCGCGCCCCCCCTCATGGCGGGGCCCCGTTGCGGGGGACCCGGGTCAGGGTCAAGGCGCACCGCTCCCCGGCGGGGCCCCGGGCCTCCAGGGTCACCAACGCCGCCGGGGGCGCTCCCAGGTCTACCCGGAAGGCCGCCACGCGGTCCGCCAGAACCCGCCCCCTTTCCTCGCCGCACCGGCGGACCAGAAGCGATCCCTCCAGCCGCCAAACCACCCTGTGAAGCGGACGCAGGAAGGAAACGGGCGCCCCATCTCCGTGGGCCCGGGGAACCTCCCCCTCCAGGACGGTCCCGATCCCCTCCCCCACCTCCCGGGGCTGAAGTTCCAGCGGGCCCGCCAGCCTGAGGCCCTCCCAGGCCCCGTCCTCCACGAGCAGGACATCGCCCGCCACCAGCCGCACACGCCCCTCGGCGCTGAGCCGCACCCGGCGGGAGAGGGGGACCGGGTCCCCCACCGGAAGCGGAGCGCACAGGTGGCCCCGAACCGGTACCACCTCGTCCATAATAATGATCAAGTCGCCGGACGAGCCCTGGGCCAGGGCCGGTTCCCCGGGGGGAGCCCCGCAGGGCACCTGGAACCCCGCCTCCTGAAGGTCGTCCGACAGCTGGTCCGCGGCCCGCCGCAGGCCCCGCCGGAGTTCCACCCGCTCCAAGGTCCGGCCCAGGGTTCCGTAGCAGGCCCCAAGGAACCGGAGCAGGCCAGCAGTCAGGCATAAAAGCAGGCAGAGTGAAACCGCCAGTTCCAAAAGGGAGTGACCCCGTTCATTCATAACCCACCCATACCTCCAGCCGGAGGGCGCCCTCGGGCCAGGACGCCCTGGCCTCCCGCCGCCCCCCTTCCGCGGCCACCTGCACGCGGATGGGCTCCCGGGAGGCCCGGACCGTCCCCCGTTCCAAGGCACCGATGGCTTCCCAGCGGGCCTTCAGGCGATACTCCACGCCTGCGCCGGCCCGGGCGGTTCCTTCCACCAGCCGGACGATTCCCCCCAGGGCCAGGCCGGCCACCGCCATGACCGTGAGCACCTCGATCAAGGAGAACCCGCCGCGCCCGCCCATCGCCCACCTCCGGTGGACAGCATGGGCCCGGAACCACCGCCGGGCCCGGATTGCGCAGGTGATGCACGCGCGGAACCTCGGCCTGCGCCAGCCCGACCCATTCCGCGGTGGGCGGGGGCGGATGTTCCCTTAGGTTCCAGCGAACGGTCTAGTGGAGTTCGTACACGGAGGAGCCGTTCTGGTTGGTGGTGTAGACCGTGATTCCGCCCAGGGTGGTGTCCTTGACGTCCAGCCGGTAGGTGATGCCCAGGGAGCCCACGGTGACGGTGTAGTTCATCATGGTGGTCGCCTTGTTGACAGCAAAGGCCGGGGCCGGATTCACGGAGGCGGCGGGGGCGGTGGAGGCCGTCCAGTCATACGTGGCGTTGGCGGGGCCGTAGATCCCCGCGTCGGCCTTTCGGGTCTCCAAGGCCATGCGCAGGACGGCTGCGTTGGCCTTGGCGTCGCCGATCATGCGGGCCCTCCGCCGCTGGCCGAGGAAGGAGGGGATGGCGATGGCCGAAATGATCCCGATGATGGCCAGGACCAGGAGCAGCTCGATCAGGGAGAAGCCTGCTGACGCTCGAGTACGGTTCATGCCTGGGCTCCTTGAGTGCAGTCTGCGGGACCGTCGCCCCCAATGATAAGGGATCAACCATAAAGATAATCCACCCAGGCCTCCCGCAACGCGGAAAAGGGAGATTCCCTGAGTGACAAATCCCGTCATTGGCGATGTATAAAAAATAGTCATACCCCTCCTCTCCTATCGCCAGGAGGATTTTGACAAAATATAAATATTGTAAAAAGGGATGTTAAAAATTTTTTGAACGCTTTTCCCCGTAATTCATTCTTTTATGAAGCTCAAAGGATGCTCCATGGCCCCTCCCTCCCGAAACTACGACGGCTATAGCCTGGTCGAAATGATCGTGGTCCTGGCCATCGTCGGCATCCTTGCCATTGCCGGCGCGACCATGCTCGGAGACCGCCCAGGCACTGCGGTGCGGTCCCTCCTCGACGACCTGGAGGGCACCTTGGCCAACGCCCACAAAACCTCGGTGGCAAGCGGCAATGACGTGCTGCTGGCGACCCGGGGCGACTGGGCGGCCACCAACCCCCTTCTCCTGGCCTTCGGAAATGCCAACCTGGGTACCGCCACGGTCCTCGCCAACGGCGGGACCTCCTCTGAGTCGTTCCGGGTGGCGACCACGGCCACCGGACTCCAGGCAGTGCATCAAGGCGCTGGGATCGTCACCAATGCCAACGCGTCATGGTGGGCAACGGCCGCGACGGGCTCCCAGGACATCACCACGGTCCGTCCCTTCAACCTGACCACTTCCGGCTTCAATGGCATCCTGGCCCTCCCCGCCGACAACCTGTTCCAGGGAGGCAGCAACGTCAACGCCATCCGCATCAGTGGATTCAGCAAGCGGTTCACCTCCACCTTCTGGATCGAGGTGGTTTCCCTTCGCAACGGCGTGCCCGTTTCCGGTGGCCCCATGGGCCTCCTGGTGGGCCTCAACAATGGGGCGACGATCTACAAGTTCTACAACCCGGGGGTCCTTAGTGGGAGATCCGGCCAGTGGAGGAAGCTCTGATGACCAGCCATCCAACCGAAACCCGGCGCAGGAGCCAGGCAGGATTCAGCATGGTGGAGATGCTCATGGCCGCGTTCATTCTGGCCATCGGCATCCTGGGCCTTTCGATGCTCCAGACCATGTCCCTGAAGGCCGGCCGCGGAAGCCAGAGCATGGCCAACGCCGTGAAGATCGCGGACAGGATCATGGACCAGGTTGAAGCGGAGGGCCGCCTGAGCTGGCTGTCCATCACCAACACCCCCCTGCAGATCCCGGAGACCTTGTCGGACCTTCAATACATCGGGCAGGGCACCCGCTATCAGGGCTTCGGGGAGGTCCTGGACGCTTCGACCAACCTGGTCAAGATTACCCCGGTCTCCACGGCCCCTGTCGGGTCCAAGCCGGAGCTGTCGTCAACGGTGAGGTACATCGCCACCTTCACGGAGGCGAACAACGTCAACAACGCGGGGGGCATCGGCCAAACCTCCGATTACAGCGTCACGGTTGAGTTCGCCGATGACGTCAACAAGACCGGCACGGCCGTTCTGCGCACCGTGAACATCGCCCGGAGAATCATCCATGGCTAAGCGGCTTTCCAGGAAGGCCTCGCGAGGCTTCTCGCTGGTGGAGATGCTCGTGGCGCTCGTTTTCACCCTCATCCTCATGGCTGGCATGTCAGCCGTTTTCAAATCCACCCTGACGACCTTCGCCACGGCCGGTGAGAAGCTTTCCAGCGCCCGGCGCAACCGGATGTCCCTCGACATGGTTTATGACGACTTGAACAATGCCGGGATGTATCTCGTGGACCTGGCGTCGGCCCCGGCATTTTCCACGGCCAACGAAGGCTTCCGGGTCATGCCGGATCCCCAGGCCCAGGCCGGAACACCGATCCCCGGCGTCACGCAGGGCGCGGACGAACTCTATTTCTACATGGACGAACCCCTTCCCTTCGAAGGGTCCCTGACGAGCACCAGCGCCCGGGTCGCCGGGGCCTTGGCCCTGGCGGGCCAGGCTGCGACCGCGACCGATTTCACCTATTCGATCGACTGCAAGGACCTGTCCTACGCCAACCTCGTCAAGCCGGGCCAGGTGATCCTGTTCAAGGACTCCTTTGATGCCGGATATGTCAACTCCGTCACATCGTCCGGAAGCTCCGTGACGGTGGTGCTGGGGGCCGATCCCATGGCATCCATTACGGGCTCCGGGCTTTCTGGCGAAGCTCCCCGGTTCCAGCATATCACCGCGAGCGGAACGACCCCCGGGTGCGGTGTGGTCTTCGTCCGGCCCGCCCAGATGGTGAGGTATTCCCTCCAGGCCCTCAGCCTCGATCCGGCCAGTTCAGCGGCCTCGACCCTGTGCCTCGTGCGCGACCAGGGGACCTACTCCACCTCGGGTTTCACGCCCGACCCCAACATCCCCCAGCAGGTCGTCACGGAGAACATCGCTGGATTCCGGGTCTACCTGAGCGCCGATTCGGGACGGAACTGGGTAGGCGGACCCGGCTACACCAGTTGGGCGGCCATCAAGACCGGCCTGGACACGCAACTAAGTACCTCCGGCCGCACGGGGTACACCTCCCTGGGTACCAACCTCAACTGGTTCAGATCGACTCCGGTGCTGGTGAGGGTGGACGTCACGACCCGGACCGCCGTGCAGCGGGCGGAGTATTCCCCCGGCAACAACACGCTCTCCTACAAGGAGCAGTTGCAGAGCATCGTCATGGTCCCCCGCCACTTCGGCCTTTCCATCAACTAAGCGGAGCTCGCCATGCGCAATGACTGCGAACGCCCCAGCAGCAACCGGGAGACCGGTGGCATCACCATCCTGGTGGCCCTGATGCTGCTGGTATTCATCACCCTGACCGCCGTGGGGATGTCGCGGAATTCGTTCCGGGAAGTCGTCATCTCCGGAACCACGCGCCAGGGGGCACTGGCGCGGAACGTGGCCGATTCGGGCGTCGAATGGTCGATCTACTGGATGACCCTGGAGAACGCCCCCTACGCCGCCGGGCCCTCGGCCAAGCTCAAGGATCTCAAGGCCACCCTGCTCGCGACCCCTTCCCTTTCCGGGCGCTCCTGGAACGTGATGTCCACGGATCTGACGGCGCCCTCCATTTACAATCCCCAATCCGCCACCCAGGCCGTCACCCTCGACCCCATCACCACGTCCGGCGGAACGACGGTCACGCAGGGCTACGCCATCGGCCTGACCTCCATGGGCAAGATGCTCGTCACAAACATGAGCCAGGGCCTCGGAAGCGGTGCCTTCGCGCCGGCGACCGGCAACGAATCCAAGCAGGCTCCCGACCTCTGGGCGGTTCGCAGCGACGCCCGGGTTGGCGTCGGGGCGGTGTCGTTCGTGCATGCCAAGGAACTCTGGATCTCAACCCCAGTGCAGTAGGAGAACACCATGTCCAACCGGTTCCTGGCTCCGATCACGGTCCTCATGCTGGGTCTCGCGCTGCTCTGCCAGCCCCTGGGCGCGCAGTTGAGCCCCAAGCTCCAGACCAGCAAGACGGATTTCCTCAACCTCTACCAGCAGTCCACCAACACGCGGGTGAAGCCCGAGGTCCTCACCATCTTCGACTTTTCGGGATCAATGGAAGCCTTGATGTTCCACCCGCTGTTCGTGAACAGCGACACCAACGACACCAGTGGCGTGAGCATGCGGTTCGTTCTCACGCCCGCGGTTGCGGGGGTCCCTGCCAACAATACCTACACCATCACGGCCAGGTCCATCCAGAACACGAACGCTTACGTGAGCTGGACGTTGACCGTGGGCGGAACCGTCAACGCGCCCGTCTCCAGCGGGGCCCAGTCGCAGCAAAAGGGAACCAGAACCGTCAGGTACCTCTATACCACGGTGACCGGGACCGCCGTCGGCGGCACGATCTCAGGCAATGCGACCTACACTTTCAACGCCAATCTTGCAATGAGGGCGACGAACTCCTCCGGGACCGCGATCACCCTGGGAACCTACGCCTCCGCCTCCACTGCGGCCACCCTGAACGGGGGCCTGACCTGGACGGTCACCGGGGGTTCGACCTCCACCGCCTCCACTTCGGCCACCGTCGACACCGCCGTCAACAGCTGGAATTCAAACCAGTCCTGCAACTGGACGGTGCCGGCCTACGACGGCTCCACCACGCCCGGAACGCCAGCCTACGTCACCGCCACGCTCCCCGTCGCCGTGGGAAACAAGTCCTCCCTGACCAGCACCATCCTCGTCAAGCCCGACGGCACCCAGGTCACGGCCTCCGACGCCGCGGCCACCACCGATTCGACCCAGTACGGCGCCAATTCGGGCCAGGGCGCCGGCGATGTGCGGAATTGGGTCCGTGCGGCCAGCCACGTGCGCTTCTCGACCACGGTGGATTCTTCGGTCCTGAGAACCATTGACGTACCCATCGCATGGAAGATCACCAACGCCGGTTCCACGGGGAATCCCCTAAGCTCAGTGACAAAACTCGACCTCCAGGTCAAGACGGCCCCCAATGGAAACGTCACGAACTACGGCAGCGGAGCCGCCATCGAGCTGGACAAGAACTGGTCCATCGCCAACGGCACCCGGGTCTTCAGCTCCGCAAGCAACTCCACCAACGTCGGCACCAGCGGCACCCAGACCGGCACCCAGGTCCTGACCGTGACGTACCGTCCCGACTACGTGGTTTGGCTGTTCACCGGCAAATACCAGGATGGAACCTATGCGAACCTCGCGAAGAATTACATCGTATTTGACGCGGCCGACGCCACCTTGTCGCCCGTCCAGGGCGCGGTGAGTTGGGGCCAGGGCTACGGGAACGCCGCCACCGGCAGTTCCATCAAGGTCCCCAACTACAATATCGATGGCACCTATAGCGGAACCGAAACATCCTCGGATGCCTCGGTCAATATCGTCCCTGCCCTGACCCGCGTTCAAGCAGTCAAGCGTGCGGCCATAACCACCTGGATCAATCACCAGGCGGACGTGCTCTGGGCCTTCCGTTTCCTCGATGCCGGCACGGAAGCCGCAAGTGGCAACGCGACTACAATCAACAACAACTCCTCGACCACCTTCAACGTGACCGCGGGCGCCGTCACGACGTACCAGACGGGTAAGGATTCCGCGTGGACCGTCCTCAACAACACCAGCAGCCAGGGGATCACTTCGACTTCGGGCAACTCGGTGACGGGCATGGGGCGCATCGCCAGCCTCTTCGCGGGGAACAATACCCCCTTGACCTACGCCATGGCCCGCGGCCTCGCCCAGTTCACGGATCCCAGGAGCGTCTTCAATGCCGTTGAGACCGGCAGCGACGCCCCCTCCCAGTGCATGAACCACTTCCTCATCCTGTTCACGGACGGCCTCGACAACAACGCCACCAACAACCTGAACGACAACGCGGACTGCCCCTACTACATCGCCTCCGGCTCCACCTTCAAGATCGACGCCCTCATCGGCAATCACTCGGTCATTGGGAGCCCGGCCAATGTAAACCGCAATGGATCATGGTGGAACCTGTTCACCTTCGCCGGGATCGCGGCCCACCTGGGCGACACGTCCCTGGGCGTGACCGGAACGGACTACCTTCCGCCCATCGACCCGGGGTCCACGCCCTCCGGTTCGGTTTCCCCTTCCAGCCTGCTTCCCCTTTCCCTCTACAAGCGCAATGCCACGCTGTTCACCAAGCCCCACCTGGTGACGACCATGACCGTGGGAGTCAGCCTTGGCGGCACCCTGGCGGCAGGCGGCCCCAAGCGCAGCCTGTTCATCGCCGCGGCCGTGGGCGACCCGACCCTGTCGACCTGGGCCGACACCAGCACCTTGTCCCCCTTCAAGTGGGATCCCACCGCCAATTCCGGCAACGGTGGCCGCGTGTCAGGGTCCATCTACTACTTCGATGCCACCAACCCGGACAAACTGAGCACGAGCCTGGACTACGCGATCCTTTCCGCCATCGGCGCCTCGAACATCAACACCTCGTCAAGTCCCAGCACCCCTTACATCGGTGCGGCCCTGGGCGGGGAGATGTTCATCGGCAAGTTCCAGCCGCCCCTCAACGGCGGCGCGATCTGGACCGGGGATCTCCTGATGTTCGGAACCAGGCTGGTCAATGACAACCTGCAGATCCTGAACAAGAGCGGCACGGTCACCACGGCCGTGGACTCCTCCACCGCCCAGTGGTCGGCGGGCGTGGCCCTGGCCAACAACCGCCTGTGGAAGGACCGCCACCTCTACACCCGCATTCCCGGCAACGCCACGACCCCCGAACCCGGCCTCACGGCCTTCTCGGATACCGGCACCGCCTTCACGGCCCCGACCACAGGCCTTCAGAATTTCATAAGCCGGGCCGCCGACAGTCCTAGCCTGGCCTCCTACGGGGTGGGCAGCACGGCCCAGAAGCTGGTGACCCAGTGGGTCATGGGCGGCGACACCACCCTCCTGGACTCCTCTTCACGAGCCACGGCCAATCGCCCCAACATCATGGGCGACATCATCAACTCCTCGCCCGCGGTCCTGGAATACAATTTCGGCGATGTTTCCTCGGGCCTGACCTCCAACCTCGCGGCCGTCGGCGGCAACCGCTTCCGCCTCATCCTGGTGGGCACCAACCAGGGCTGGCTCCACGCCTTCGGGGAAGTCACCAAGCAGGAGAACGCCGTCACGGGCGACACGTCCACCCCCAAGATCGTCAAGGGCGATGTCGACGAGCTCTGGGCCTTCATGCCCACGGATTTCCTGGGCTATCTGGACCAGTTGACGGTCAGCAGCAACCCGCACCGCTTCCTGGTCGACGGCGCTCCCGCCATCTACCACCTCGACCTTCCTCCAGCCACCGGCGGCGCCGCGAACGGGGTGGTCGAAGTGACCTCCGCCCCGGGTCCCGAACGCGCCATGGTCATCATCGGTCTGGGAAAGGGCGGACGCAGCTATTACGCCCTGGATATCCACAACCCCTACACCCCGACCCTGAGGTGGTCCATCGTGCCGGATGAGGTCGATGTGAAGGACGGTACGGGCAACCCGGCCCTCCAGGCCCGGATTCTCGCCCGGCCCGGGGCACCCTCCATCGACACGGTTCAGAAAGTCATAAGGAAGATGGGTTTCTCCACCTGCACTCCGGGCATCGGCCGCATAACCCTGACGGATTCCACGGGCCTCCCCGTGGTGCGGGACGCCGTCTTCCTCGGCGGCGGCTTCAGTCTCCCCGAGGTGGAAGCCAATTTCCCGGACGCATCCGGCAACCCCACGCCCATGGGGCGATCCGTCCTTGTCCTGGATGCCTATTCCGGCCTGATCCTCGCCGCCGTCGACCTCAGCGGCAGGACTGCCTCGGACGGCCAAAGCGGCATCCTGCGCCCAGGCCCGATCGCCCGCGGCGTCGTGCCCTTCGAGTTCATTCTCAATTCAGGAATGGCCCAACGCGCCTACTTCCTGGACTACTGGGGCGGACTGTGGTCGTGGGGCTGCCAGAAGACGGATACCGCATCCACGCTTCCGGCGAACGGCTCGCCCAATCCCACATACCAGTACCGCATGGACAGTTCGGACCTCTCCGCCTGGACCTTTGATGGGGCCGCCACCTCCGACCCCGGGATCCGTCTGGTCGCCAAGGACATCAGCGGCAGCCTGATCACCCAGTACGGCTACACCGACAGCCAGAAATTCTACAGTGAAGCGCTCTATACGACCCTTCCCGCGCCCTTCCGGGTCGGCTCGTTCCCGGGCCACCCCAAGTCCTCCACCAGTCCGATCCCCGCCGTGGTGGGAATCGCCATCGAAAGCGGCGACCGGAACAACCCCCTCGACTACAACTACACCACAACGGCGACCACCGGATCGACGGCGAACCCCGCCACGAAGCCCAACCATCACCGGATCTCGGTGGTCTTCGACCGGCAGGACAGCCTCGCCTGGGGCACCGTGGTCAACCCGATCCTCATTTCGCCCGCGTCCACTGCAGTCCTGGACGTCTATCCGGGCCACACCTCCTACCAGGCCAACAATGCCCTGATCACCCCCTACAGCAGCACGTATTTCCTGGGTCCCAACAACTCGGCGGACACCAAATTCGGGTTTTTCGCAAATTTCCCCGACATCCTGACGCCCCCAGGCTTGATTCCCAAAGGCATCAACAACCCCGCCGTGGTCTCAGGCAGCCTCTACTACTCGGTTTTCGTCCCCACGGCCGCCGATCCCTGCACGGGCGGTTCGGGCAAGACCCAGACCAGCATCATGTGCGACCTGCTCAATCCCATCGTGGCCGACTCCCGCACCAACCAGAACTGCACCAGCGGCGTGGTCTGGGAGCCCATCGGCATCGCGTCCGACTTCTCGGCCCTGGGGACCCGCGGCGTGATCCAGATCGGCACCACCGCCGTCAACAACCCCGGGGCGGGTGCCAGCGCAACCACCCTGGCCACCAAGACCATCACCGGAAAGAGCACCGACCGGTATCCCAAGGCCCGGGTCTGGCGAACCGTCCACTAGGCTCCTATTGACGGCGCCCCCGCCGCCACCGCAAGGTGGCCGCGGGGGCCGGCCGTTCAATCCACGGCCGCGGTCACCCGGACCTCGAGGAACCGCTGGGATGGGTCATCAAGCCCCAGGATCACCTTCTCGTCATAGGTCCCTGGCGAGGCCGCTCCCGACAGCACGACCTTGATCGCGTGGCTGGGGGCAGCCCCCCCTGGCAGGGTGGGCACAGAAAGGAGCGAACTGGTCGTGCGGGCAGAGAGCACGCGGAAGGGCTTCCCTTGCCGGTGCTTCACCACCATTCGTCCGTACAGTTCCAGGCCGGCCTTGCCCGCCAATGCCACCCGGGCCGGGGAGGCAAGGATCGGCATCCGCCGGTCCCAGTTGACCCGCACCGTGATGACCGATTCCCGGGGGTTGGACAGGTGGAGGTCGATGAAATCCGTCCCGGAGAACTTCTCCGAGGGCAGGCGGTCCGCCACCAGGACCAGGTCCAGGAATGCCGCGGTGCCGCTCTCCCGGGTGGCCACTCCCAGCCAGGGCGCGGGCGAAAGCTGGACATCGTCGATCCGGATGGGCTGCCCGGTGGCCGACTCAAGCTTGACCACGGCCTTCCGCCGATCCTTCGCCTTCAGGTCCTGGAAGAACACAATGTCCTGACCGATGAGGACGTCCATCCGGACTTCCGCCTTGAGCGTGAGCGTCTGGATCGGATTCGCCGGGTCATCCGAGTGGATCTCGACAAATTTCGTGACCTCGCCCCGGAGCCCCGCGGCCATGAAGGCGACTTCCAGTTCCGTGGACTCCCCCGGCAGAAGGATTTCCTTGCCGACGACCGTGGACGTGCACCCGCAGGACGGCTTGACGCCCAGGATCCGAAGCGGGCCGCCACCCGCATTGGTCACCTTGAACCGGAACCGGCTGGTGCTCTCCCTTTCCACCTTCCCGAAATCGTGACGAAGCGTGTCCAGAACCATCCGGGGCGGGGCCTGGGCAAAACAAAGCGCCGGCATCAACACCGCGATCAGGGCAGGCCGCATGGAAATCCCTTCGACCCCCAGATTCTAGCCTAGACGCCGAAATTGAGGGGATCCCGGTCCAGCGTCACGGGCCCCCCCGGCTCCAGCGGCGCGGCGCGCATGGCCTCCCCCAGGGGGCCCCGGGCCGCCGCCTTGAGGATGAGCTGCATGCGGTAGCGGTCCTTCACCTTGGGGATGGGCGACTCCAGGGGGCCCAGGATGCGCAGGCCCGGGACCGTCTCCAGGCGCGCCCGCAGCCTGCGCAGCGGCTCCAGGGCCTCCCGGGGGCTGTCGCCCTCGCTGCGGTAGAGGCTCATGGCGGCGTAGGGGGGATAGCCCAGGGCCTCCCGGTAGGGCAGCTCCTCGGCGGCGAAGGCTTCGAAGTTCTGGGCCACGGCGTGGACGATGGCGGGGTGGTCGGGGCTGTAGGTCTGCAGGAGGACCCGCCCGCTGAGCTCGGCCCGCCCCGCCCTGCCCGCCACCTGGGTGAGGAGCTGGAAGGTGCGCTCGGCGGCCCTGAAGTCGGGGATCTTGAGGCCCAGGTCCGCATTGAGGATGCCCACCAGGGTCAGCTTGGGGAAGGTGTGGCCCTTGGCCAGCATCTGGGTGCCCACGAGGATGTCCACCTCGCCCGACTCCGCCGCCAGGAGGCCGGCCTCCAGGGAGCCCCGCCGGGTGGTGGTGTCGCGGTCCAGGCGCAGGATGCGGGCCTCCGGGAACAGGAGCCGCAGCTGGTCCTCGATCTGCTCGGTGCCCTCGCCCACGCCGCGCAGGTGCTCGGCCCCGCAGTGGATGCAGACCTCCGGAGGGGCCGTTTCATAGCCGCAGAGGTGGCAACGGAGGCGGAAGGCGCCCTTGTGGTAGGTGAGGCTCAGCGCGCAGTGGGGGCAGTCGAAGGTCTTCCCGCAGGCCCGGCACATCCAGAAGTTCTCGAAGCCCCGGCGGTTGAGGAGGAGCATGCACTGCTGGCCCAGGGCCAGCGCCTCCCGCATGCCCTTGAGCAGCATGGGCGAGAACACCACCTTCCTGCGCTCCTCCTTGTAGCATTCCCGCAGGTCCACCACCTTCACCGTGGGCAGGGTCACCCCCGCGGGCCGCTCCATGAGGCGAAGCAGGTTGTACCGGCCGTTCTGGGCCGCGTGCCAGCTCTCCAGGGACGGGGTGGCGCTGCCCAGGACCACGGGGCACCCCTCGAGCTGGGCGCGCTTGACCGCGAGGTCCCGGGCGTTGATGCGGGGATGCTCCTCGCTCTTGTACGAGCCCTCCTGCTCCTCGTCCACGATCACCAGGCCGATGTCCTTCAGGGGCGCCAGCACGGCGTTGCGCACCCCCACGAAAAGCGGCGCCTCGTCCTGGAGCAGGCGCAGCACGTCGGCCTGCTTTTCGGTGGCGTTCAGGCCCGCGTGGCCCACGGCCACCTTCCCCGGGAAACGGGCCTCCAGCCTCGCCAGGAGCCGCGGCGTCAGCCCGATCTCCGGCACCAGCCACAGGACCCGCCTGCCCCGCGCCAGCACCTTGCCGGCCAGTTCCAGGTAGACCTCGGTCTTGCCGCTGCCCGTGATGCCGTAGAGGAGGGTGCCGGAGAAGGCGTCCAGGTCCACGGCGGCCACGGCCCGCCGCTGCTCCTCGTTCAGGACGACGGTGCGGTCCGCGCCCTCCTCCCGGCGCTGGCTCATGAGGTCCAGGCGCTTCACCCGCTCCAGCACCCCCTGCTTGACGAGGTTGGCCACCACGGCCGGGCCCACGGCGCAGGCCTCCAGGAGCGGGGCTTCCAGCATGGCGCCCCCGGCGCCCTCCAGGGCCAGGAGGACCTTGGCCTGGGAGGGGGTCACCCGGGGCGGGTTGGGCGCGGCGGTGCGCCGCACCTCCGTGACGCCCGCGCCCCGCAGGCCCCGGCGGTGGAAGAGGGTGGGCAGGTCCAGGGTCCCGGCCTGCCACGCGGCTCCGGCCTCCGCCAGGCCCGCCCAGTCCCCCGCCTCCCGCAGGTCGCAGAGCCGGATCCCGGAAGGAAGGGGCGTCTCCCAGTCGGCCACCACCGCGTGGGGCAGGCAAAGGGGCAGCAGGTGCGCCAGTCCGCAGCCGTAGTAGCGCCCGGCGAAGTCCAGCAGCTCCCACAGCCGGGGCGGCAGGAGCGGGAAGGGGTCCAGGACCGTGTCCACGGGCTTGAGCTTCACGGCCGGCGGGGCCGGGTCCGGACCCAGCACCACGCCCAGGGTCCGGCCCGCGCGCAGGCGCACTTCCACCCGCATTCCGGGCTGGAGTCCGGCGGGAGCGAGGTACGTGAGCGGGGGGAGGGGCCTGGCGAGCTCGATGCGGGTGGGGATCAGGGAATCCATGCAGGGCGATGATAGCGCGGCCGGGGCCCCGCAAAGGAATCCCCGGACACCCCCGGAGGCGGTTAAACTGCATAACCGCATAACTCCCCCCATCCCCCGAATTCCCAAGGTCCTCCATGGAAACCAAAGGCCATCTCCTCATTGCCGACGACGAGGAAGCGTACCTCCGGACCATCGCCCAGCTCCTCACCCTCCATGGGTTCACCGTGGACTGCGCGTCCAGCGCCACGGAGGCGAGGGAGAGGCTGGAGGCCTGCCGGTACGATGTCCTGGTGTCGGACATCCAGATGCCGGGCCCCCCGGTCCTGGACCTCATGCGCCAGATCCCGGCCCTGAACGCCGGCCTGCCGGTGGTGCTCATGACCGGCCACCCGTCCATGGACACCGCCCTGGAGGCCATGGGCAACGCCGTCCTGGCCTACCTGGTCAAGCCGGTGGATACCCAGGAACTCGTGATGCACATCCAGACCGGGGTGCGCCTGAGGAAGGTTCAGGCGCTCGCCCTGGAGTCCTCCATCCGCCTCCAGTCCTGGGCCAACGAGATGAAGGCCATCGAGGCCGACATCCGCTCGGCCCCCGCCTCCATGGGGGTCATGCCCCTCAGCGGCCTGGTGGGCCTGGTGCTCGGGAACCTAGCCTCCTCGACCCTCGAACTCAAGCAGTTGCTGGATCTGGCCCTCCAGGCGAACCCGGGCCAGGGGGTGTGCGGCATCCGCGAATGCCCCAGGCTCGGGCTATACCAGGAGACCATCCGCTCGGGCGTGGAGACCCTGGAACACACCAAGAGCGCCTTCAAATCAAAGGAACTCGGGGAGCTGCGCAAGAAGTTCTCGGCATTGCTCGAGGGAACGGTCTAGCGGCATCTGGTTCTTGACAATTTGAACGGTCTTCCGATAATTGGCCTGTTCAATCCGTCCCTTGGGGACACCCGTCTTGGCGGGCAGGATCCAGTCCTGCAAGTTGAAGGCGCCCACCTGGAGCTACCGTTTTTCTGGCTGCCGGGTCGTGCTTCCTCTTGACGCCTTGAGATCCGGGATCCCCCATGCACGTGAAAATCCTCCTCGTCGAGAATTCCGAGGCCCAGGCGCAGCTGGTCCTGCGCCCCCTCCGGGAGGCCGGCCTCGAGTTCGCCAGCGAGCGGGTCGCCTCCTCCCAGGATCTCCGCGCGGCCCTGGACCGCGGGACCTGGGACCTGATCCTGTGCCAGCACGCCCTGCCGGGCCTTTCCTACACCAAGGTGCTTTCGGACGTGCAGGCCCTCGCCCCGGCCCTGCCCTGCATCGTCATCGCCAATTCGGGCGACGAGGACCTGGTGAGCCGGGCCTTGCGCCTGGGCGCACGGGACTTCATCTCCATGGGCCGGCTGGCCAGGCTGCCCCAGGCGGTCAAGCGGGAACTCGCCAACACGCCCCGCCGGAGCCTGGGCTCGCCCGACCTCCCAGCCGCTGACACCGGCCTCCTCGAGGACCTGATGGACGAGGCCTACGGCCTCCACGAGGTGATCTTCGACGACCAGGGGCAGCCCGTGGATTTCCGCTTCGTCAAGCTGAACCCGGCCTACGAGCGGCTCACGGGCATCAGGGCCTCGGAAGTGGTCGGGCGCACGGCCCTGGAACTCGTCCCCGGGCTCTCCCGCACCTGGATCCGGAAATTCGGGAACGTGGCCCTGTCCGGTCAACCGCTTGCGGTCGACGACTACCGGAGCTTGCGGGGACGGACCTTCGCCGGCATCGCCTTCTGCCCCCAGCCGGGCCACTTCGCGGTGCTGTTCAACGACGTCACCGCGACCCTCGCCCTGGAGACGACCAAGGAGAGGCTGGCCACGGCCGTGGAGCAGATCACCGAGGGGATCTTCATCGCCGACCTGCAGGGGACCCTCCTCTACGCCAACCCCGCCCTGGAGCGCATTCTGGGCGCCGCTCCCGGCGGGACCCTGGGGCAGCCCGTGGCCAGGGTCCTGCCGGGCCTCCCCCTGGAGGACGCGGGCTCCGCCTGGCAGGGGCGCTTCCCCGGGCAGCCCGCGGACGGCAGCTCCCAGATCCTGGAATGCACGCTGGCCCCGGTGCGGGACGCCTCCGGGACGCCCACCTCCCGGGTGGGCATCGTGCACGACGTGACCAGCGAGGCCGACACCGAGCGCAGCCTTCGGCAGATGGAGAAGATGAAGGCCCTGGCGGAAGTGGCCGGAGGCGTCTCCCACGACTTCAACAACCTGCTCACCGCAATCCTCAGCGCCACCGAGCTCATCGAATGGCAGCTGGCCGCCGACAGCCCCATCCGCCTCAAGCTCCAGGTGATCTACCAGGCCGTGATGAGGGCCAGCGAGCTCAACCGGCAGATACTCGCGTTCAGCCGCAACAGCGAGGAGAAGTCCGCGCCCCTCGACCTCTCCCAGGTGGTGAAGGAGGCCATCCACCTCGTGCGGTCCACGTTCCCCGCCACGGTGCAGGTGCGCTCGACCCTCGCGCCCGGCCTCTGGACCACGGGCAACGCCAGCCAGATCCACCAGATCGTCATGAACCTGTCCATCAACGCCCTGCAGGCCATGCTCCCCGCCGGCGGCACCCTGGAGTTCAGCCTGGAGGACCGATCGGGCACGTCGGCCGTCCTCACCGTGAAGGACTCCGGCTGCGGCATGGAGCCGGCCGTCATGGAGCGGATCTTCGAGCCCTTCTTCACCACCAAGGAGCGAACCGAGGGCAAGGGCCTGGGCCTGTCCGTCGTCCACGGCATCGTGGACGCCCACGGCGGGTCCATCTCCGTGCGCAGCGAGCCGGGCCAGGGCAGCGTCTTCCAGGTGGTCCTCCCCTGCAGCATCCCCGAGGCGCCCGCGTCCCTCGAACCGGTCCCCGAGGAGCCCACGGGCCACGAACGCATCCTCTTCGTGGACGACGAGGAGGTGCTCAGCGCCCTGGGCAAGCAGGGCCTGCAGATGCTGGGCTACCGCGTCACCTCCCGCTCCGACAGCCAGGAGGCCCTGGAGGAGGTCAGCCACCACCCCCAGGACTTCGACCTCCTGGTCACCGACCTCTCCATGCCCCACATGTCGGGCGTGGAACTCACCCAGCAGATCCGGAAGATCCGCCCGGACATGCCCGCCATCCTCATCACCGGCGCCTTCCAGGACCCCATGCCGCTGGAGGGCATGTCCACGCCCTTCGCCCAGGTGCTCCTCAAGCCGGTGACCATCCTGGACATGGCCAAGGCCATCCGGAAGGTCATGAACCTGCGTCCCGCGGCGCGCTCGCGGCAGGACCAGGCCGCGGAGCCGCGGCCCGAAGGGGCCTCGGTCATCCTTCTCGCCGAGGACAGCCAGACCACGAGGAGCCTGCTGCGCAGCTGGCTGGTGAAGGCCGGCTACGTGGTGGACGAGGCCCGGGACGGCCAGGAGGCCTGGGAGGCCATGGAGAAGAACCCCGGGCGCTACTCCATCCTCGTCACGGACATCGTCATGCCCAGGCTGGACGGGCTGCGGCTCTCGGGCAGGGTCCGCAAGCTGGACGCCTCCATCCCCATCCTGATGCTCTCCTCCTCCGACGACACCGAATCCGTCAAGGAGGCCCTCCACCTGCACGTGAACGAATTCCTCACCAAGCCCTTCGAGTCGGCGATGCTCGTCTCGACCGTGGAGCGCCTCTGCGCGGACCAGGCCACGCGGGTGAAGTTCATGCGCAGCCACGAGACCGCCCAGGCCGTGCGCATGGCCCAGCGCGCCATGGAGGCCATCCCCGAGAAGGACATGCCCATCTACTCCATCTCGGAACCCCTCACCGACGCGGGCGGCGACGTGTTCAGGGCCTTCCGCAGGGAGGACGGCTCGATCTTTTTCGCCATCGCCGACGTGGCGGGGCATTCGGTCATCAGCTCCTACGCGGTGGCGGCCTACCTGGGCATGCTCACCAACTTCCTCGCCTCCGACCTGGACCTCCGGGCCCTGGCCTTCAAGCTGAACCGGGCCATCCAGGCCGGTCCCTTCTCGGAGGTGCCCATCTGCGGCCTGTTCGGACACTGGAACCCGGGCACCGGGCGCCTCCACCTCCTGAACGCCGGCATCCCCCACGCCCTGTGGCACCGGGCCACCCGCGGCGCGACGCGGCCCATCGCCATCAACGGGGCCCCCCTGGGCATCCTGGACGAACCCATCGTGGAGGAGAAGGTGGTGGTCCTCGCCCCCGGGGACCGGCTGCTCCTGGGCAGCGACGGCTTCTTCGACGCCCCCTCGGCCGAGAAGCAGGCCTTCCTCGAACTCGCCGGGCCCATCTGGGAGAACCTGCGGGGCACCGACATCTTCCAGGCCATCAACCTGGTTTCCGAGGCGGCCCGGGCGCACGCCGGGGGCAACTTCGGCGACGACCTGCTCGTGGTGGCCCTGGAACAGCCCCCCCTGCCCCCCGACCCCGACCACCTGACCCTGGACCTGCCCGCCGACCTCCAGGCCATCGACGGCGCCTGCGCCGCCCTGGAGGCCTTCCTGGACAGCCGGGGCTGGACCGCCGCCCCGGGCGCCCAGGATCGCTACGACACGCTCCTGGCCGTGCGGGAGGCCCTTTCCAACGCCGTCCTCCACGGCTCCCCCGGCGAAGGCGCCCCCTTCGTCCAGCTCTGGGCCCACCGGTTCCCGGGAGACGGCTTCCGGATCGCGGTCGTGGACGAGGGCCAGGGGTTCGACCTGGCCGCCCATAGGCCCCCGGACACCGCCTCCTCGGAGCGGGGGCGCGGGATCCCGCTCATCCAGTTCTTCGCCACCCGGGTCGCGATGGTCGGCGGGGAGCTCACCATGGATTTCCGCCAGAACCAACCCTCTTTTATCGATTGACATGTCCGGCCACCGTCCGATACTGACTTCGATTTCAACCGCCCATTCGGTGCGGACTGTCTTGACGGGCGGGGCCAGGACCTGCAAGTTGGGGGCGCAATTTCACGGACCTTCAGGGATGCCGTGGGTTGGGCCCCCTTTTCCATTTCAACCAGCCCCATGAACCGGAGGATCGAGATGCCAGCGAACAACCCCAGCCCCACCGATTCCAGCACCCTCAGGATCCCCTCCGGCGGGAACCTGGTGGCCAGCACCGTGGAAGCCCGGCGCAAGGCCGCCATGGAGGCGCTGGCGGCCCCCTGCACGGAGGCGGTCCTGGACCTTTCCGAGTCGGAGGTCGTGGACTCCCTGGGCATCACCCTCATCCTCGGCCTGTTCAAGACCTGCCAGCAGCGGAAGATCGGTTTCCGGGTGGAGGGGGCCAACGCGGACCTGATGCGCGTGTTCAAGCTGTTCAGCCTCCCCAAGCTGTTCCCCATCAAGGAGAGATAGATGGCCAGCCTGGCTGATGAAAGCATCATCGCCGATTTCGTGGCCGAGAGCAGGGAGCACCTCAGCACCATCGAGCCCGACCTCCTGGCCATGGAAGACCTGGGATCCAAGGTCTCCCAGGAGGTCATCAACCGGGTCTTCCGGGCCATCCACAGCCTCAAGGGCGGCGCGGGATTCTTCGCCTTCGAGGCCCTCAAGCGCCTCAGCCACGCCATGGAGAGCGTGCTGATGCTCGTGCGGGACGGCAAGCTCCATCCCACCCCCGAGCTCATGGACAGCCTGTTCACGGGCGTGGACCGGCTGCGGGCCATGCTCGACGACATCCACGCCAGCGACAGCGTTCCCTACGCCAAGGAGCTCGCCGGCCTGGAGGCCATCCTCAGCGGCCAGGGCGTGAACCTGTCCGAGACGGTCAAGGGGCGGGAGAAGGGCACCAAGCGGGACTTCGACCTGGACGCCGAGGGGGTCCGCTCCGCCCTGCGCCGGGGCATGAACCTCTACCGGGCCATCGCCTACCTTCACCATGACATCAAGGACCAGGGCCTGGCCCCCCTGCAGTTCCTCAACAACGCCATGTCGGTGGGCACCTGCCTGGACGCCTTCATCGACATCGAGGTCATCGCGGACCTGGAGCACTGCCTGGAGCAGGACCTGCCCGTGACCCTCCTCTTCGCCAGCGTCCTGGAACCGGATCTGGCCGCCCTGGCCCTGAAGCTCCCCGTGGAGCAGGTCAAGGTGCTGGAGGTCAAGGCCCTCAAGGAGATGCTCAAGGCCAAGACCAAGGCGGCCAAGCCCTCCGAGGCCGCTCCCCCCCCGCCCCCGCCGCCCCCCGTGGAGGAGGCCCAGCCCGAGGCCGAGGCCGTCCCCGAGGACAAGCCCGAGGCCCGGGGGCCCGCGGCCAAGGAAGGCGGCAACGAGACCCTCCGCGTCCGCGTCGACCTGCTCACGAACCTCATGAACCTCGCCGGCGAGCTGGTGCTGGGCCGCAACCAGCTGGTGCGCGCCATCTCCGAGTACAAGGGCGAGATCCCCGGCCTGGGCGCGATCCTGCAGAACGTGAACCAGGTGACCACCGAGATGCAGGAAGGCATCATGCAGACGCGCATGCAGCCCATCGGGACGGTCTTCAGCCGCTTCCCCCGCATCATCCGGGACATGAGCCGGCAGCTCGGCAAGCAGATCGAGGTGCATATCGAGGGCGCCGAGGTGGAGCTGGACAAGTCCATCGTCGAGATGCTGGTGGACCCCCTCACCCATATCATCCGCAACTGCGCCGACCACGCCATCGAGGGCCCGGCGGAGCGCAAGAAGGCCAAGAAGAACCCCACCGGGGCCATCCACCTCCACGCCTTCCACGAGGGCGGCCAGATCAACATCGCCGTCCACGACGACGGCCGGGGCATCGATTCGAAGAAGGTCCTGGAGAAGGCCCTGGCCAAGGGCCTGGTCACCAAGGCCCAGGCCGCCGAGATGACGGAGCGGGAGATCGTCCACCTGGTCTTCGCGCCGGGCTTCTCCACGGCCGAGACCGTGTCGGACATCTCCGGCCGGGGCGTGGGCATGGACGTGGTCCGCACCAACGTCGAGAAGCTGGGCGGCCACGTGGAGGTGGAGACGGAGGTGGGCATGGGCACCACCGTCCGGTTGCGCCTGCCGCTGACGCTCGCGATCATCCCTTCCATGATCGTGGGGGTCGCCGACCACCGCTTCGCCATCCCGCAGGTCAACGTCGTCGAGTTCGTGTGGGTCAAGGCCTCCGAAGTGGTCCAGCGCATCGAGCAGGTGCAGGGCGCCCTCGTCCTCCGCCTGCGGGACAAGCTCCTGCCCCTGGTGCGCCTCGCGGACGTGCTGGGCATCCAGCGGGTGTTCACCCATCCGGCGACCGGCGAGGAGCTCCCGGACCGCCGCACCTCCATCGCCGACCGCCGCGCAGAAGCGTCCGCCGAGGATGCCGAGGCCTTCACCCGGGAAGGTGACCGCAGGGCCGATTGGCGCAGCGACCACAACATCATCGTGCTGCGGGTGGGCAAGAACCAGTACGGCGTCATCGTCGACGAGCTCTACGACATCGAGGAGATCGTCGTCAAGCCTCTGTCCAGCTTCATCCAGGGCACCAAGTGCTTCTCCGGGGCCACCATCCTGGGCGACGGCCGCGTGATCATGATCCTGGACGCCGGCGGCCTCTCCACCGCCGCCCTGCTCCACTTCTCCGACCTCCAGGCCGAGGAGCTGCGCCGGGCCGAGGAGGAGAAGCGCAACGCGGCCCTCAAGGCCTCCCGCCGCCGGTCCGTCATCCTCTTCGAGGGGGCCAGGGGAGAGCGGTTCGCCGTGCCCCAGGACCACGTGCTCCGGCTGGAGCGGATCCTCCGGAGCAAGATCGAGCTCATCGGGGAGCGCGAGTACATCGAATACCGCGGAGAGGGCCTGCCCCTCCTGCGCCTGGACCAGCACCTGGAGGTGCGGCCGCTGGCGAAGGACCTGGAGGAGCTCTTCCTGGTCATCCCCAAGATCCCCGGCCAGAACTCCACGGCCCGGCCCCCGGCGGGCATCCTCATCTCCGAGATCCTGGACGCGCTGGACGTCGAGGTCGAGCTCAAGAAGGTCGAGTTCGAGGGCCCGGGCCTCCTGGGTTCCGCGGTCGTCCAGAACCACCTGACCCTCTTCCTGGACCCGGTGAACCTGCTCCGGGCCGCGGGCCTCATGGGAGGTGACGCCGCATGAGCCAGTTCGCCACCTTCCGCGTCGGAGAGCGCCTGTTCGGCCTGGACATCCTCGGGGTCCGGGAGATCATCCGGGTCTTCAACATCACCGCCGTGCCCCGCGCTGACACCCACATCCGGGGCCTCATCAACCTGCGGGGCCAGATCGTCACCATCCTCGACCTGTCGGTGCGGCTGGGCCACGAGCCCGCGCCCATCCGGGACTCCAGCCACATCGTCATCCTCAAGCACGCCGCCAACACCATCCAGGTCAACGGCCACTCCCAGGGCGGCACCTCCGACCTCATGGGCCTCCTGGTGGACGCCATCGGCGACGTGGTGGAGGCCGAGGCCGCCCTGGCCGAGGCGCCCCCCGCCAACCTCACCGACGCGGAGGAGCGCTTCCTCTCCGGGGTCCTGAAGACCGACGCGGGACTGCTGGTGCTGCTCAACGTCCAGGAACTCCTTTCCAGCGGCTAAGACCCTCCTCCTCCCAGGATCCGTTCCACTGCCACGCACGAACCCACGCCAGGAGATCCCCATGCAATTCCTCGACAACATCAAGATGGGCCCCAAGCTCATCGCCTCGTTCCTGATCACGGCCCTCATAACCGTCCTGGTGGGCACCTTCGGCGCGATCAAGCTGAAGAACGCCGATGATTCGGACGAGATGCTCTACCAGAAGATGCTCGTCCCCGTCGGCATCCTGGGCGACATCATGCAGTCCAACCAGCGCATGCGCGTGAACATGCGCGACGCCTACCTCTCGGGTGATCTGGACCGGTTCCAGACCCGGTACCAGGAACTCGAGCAGCAGGCCGCCAAGGCCGAGGACGCCTACGAGAAGACGCTGGTCTCCGAGGTGGGCAGGGTCGCCTTCAAGAAATACCTCGAGATCAAGAAGAGCTCCACCGAATCCAACAACACCTACTTCGCGCTCCTCCGGGCCGGCAAGAAGGCCCAGGCGGAAGACATGCTCTACAAGAGCAACTACAAGATCGTGCAGGACCTGAACGCGGCTTCGGCAGAGCTCATGAAGACGAAGATGGATCTCGCCAAGCAGACCTCCGACCACAACACCGAGCAGGCCTCTTCGGCCATCCATGCCATGGAGATCCTGATGGTGTTCGCCGCCATCCTGGGCGTGCTCCTGGGCATCGTCATCGCCCGGTCCATCACCCGGCCCATGGCCCTGGGCGTGGACATGATGAACGAGATGTCCAAGGGGCACCTCGGCAAGCGCCTGAAGATGGAGCGCAAGGACGAGATCGGGGAGCTGGCCCGCGCCATGGACGGCTTCGCCGACAACCTCCAGGGGGTGGTCGGCGGGCTCGCCGAGATCGCCAAGGGCGACCTGACCCGCGACTGGACCGCAACGGACGCCCAGGACGAGATCAACCCGGCCCTCAAGACCGTGCGCGCGAACCTGCTCGCCATGGTCGAGGACGCCGCCATGCTCAACAAGGCCGCGCTCGAGGGCAAGCTGGCCACCCGAGCCGACGCCACGCGCCACCAGGGCGACTACCGCCGGATCGTGCAGGGCGTCAACGACACCCTCGACGCCGTCATCGGCCCCCTCAACGTCTCCGCCGGCTATGTGGATCGCATCTCCAAGGGCGACATCCCCCCCAAGATCACCGACAAGTACAACGGCGACTTCAACGAGATCAAGAACAACCTCAACACCTGCGTGGACGCCGTGAACGCGCTGGTCGCCGACGCGGTCATGCTCGGCAAGGCCGCCGTGGACGGCAAGCTCGCCACCCGCGCCGACGCCACCAAGCACCAGGGCGACTTCCGCAAGATCGTCCAGGGCGTCAACGACACCCTCGACGCCGTCATCGGACCCCTCAACGTCACCGCCGATTATGTGGACAAGTGCGCCAAGGGCATCATCCCGCCCGTGATCACCGACAACTACAACGGCGATTTCAACGTCATCAAGGGCAACCTGAACAAGATGGTCGTCATGATGAGCGACCTGCTCTCCGAGACGGACAAGATCATCAAGGCCGCCGCGGACGGTCAGCTCGACACCCGAGCCGATGCCTCCAAGTTCGTGGGCGGCTGGAACCAGCTGGTCTCGGGCGTCAACGACACCATCACCAACATCGTCAATCCGCTCAACGTCACCGCCGACTACGTGGAGAAGTGCAGCAAGGGCATCATCCCGCCGGTCATCACCACCGAGTACAAGGGCCAGTACAACGTCATCAAGGTGAACCTGAACGCCATGGTCACGATGATGTCCGAGCTCCTCAAGGAGACCGACAAGATCATCCGGGCCGCCGCGGACGGCCAGCTCGACACCCGCGCCGACGCCTCCAAGTTCGTGGGCGGCTGGAACCAGCTGGTCTCGGGCGTCAACGACACCATCACCAACATCGTCAATCCGCTCAACGTCACCGCCGACTACGTGGAGAAGTGCAGCAAGGGCATCATCCCGCCGGTCATCACCACCGAGTACAAGGGCCAGTACAACGTCATCAAGGTGAACCTGAACGCCATGGTCACGATGATGTCCGAGCTCCTCAAGGAGACCGACAAGATCATCCGGGCCGCCGCGGACGGCCAGCTCGACACCCGCGCCGACGCCTCCAAGTTCGTGGGCGGCTGGAACCAGCTGGTCTCGGGCGTCAACGACACCATCACCAACATCGTGAACCCGCTCAACGTCACCGCCGACTACGTGGACAAGGTCTCCAAGGGCGTCATCCCGCCCGTCATCACCACGGAGTACAAGGGCCAGTACAACGTCATCAAGGGCAACCTGAACAACATGGTGGCCATGATGTCGGACCTCCTCGCCGAGACCGACGGCCTCGTGCAGGCCGCCATCGGCGGGCGCCTGGCGACTCGAGCCACGGCCACCAAGTTCGTGGGCGGCTGGTTCCAGCTGGTGGACGGGGTCAACAAGACCCTGGACGCGGTCATCGTGCCCCTCAACGTCTCGGCGGGCTACGTGGACCGCATCTCCAAGGGCGACATCCCGCCCAAGATCACCGACAAGTACAACGGCGACTTCAACGAGATCAAGAACAACCTGAACACCTGCGTGGACGCGGTCAACTCCATGGTGGCCGACGCCGCCATGCTGGCCAAGGCCGCCACCGAAGGCAAGCTGGCCACCCGCGCCGACGCCACCCGCCACCAGGGCGATTTCCGCAAGATCGTGCAGGGCGTCAACGACACCCTGGACGCGGTGATCAACCCCATCAACGAAGTGCAGCGGGTCATGGGCGCCATGGAGCAGGGGGACCTCACGGCGCGCATCACCGCCGACTACAAGGGGGACCTCCAGAACCTGCGCAACGCCGTGAACAACAGCGCCTCCAAGCTCGCCCAGGCCCTCACCGACATCAGCAGCGCCTCCAACACCCTGGCCTCCAGCGCCGACGAGCTCACCGCCACCTCGGCCACCATGACCAGCAGCGCTGAGCAGATGACCATGCAGGCCAATACCGCCGCCGCGGGGACGGAGCAGGCCTCCGCCAACGTGAAGAACATGGCGGCGGGCGTCGAGGAGATGAGCGCCAACGCGAACACCGTGGCCTCGGCCTCGGAGCAGGTCACCGCCAACCTGCGCACCGTGGGCGCGGCCGTGGAGCAGATGTCCTCGAACATGAAGACCATCGCGGCCTCCACGGAGCAGATGACGGGTTCGGTGAACACGGTGGCCACGGCCATCGAGGAGATGAGCGTCAGCCTGAACGAGGTCTCCAAGAACTCGGGCCAGGCCGCCACCGTGGCCGGCAAGGCCTCCAAGAGCGCGGCGAACACGGCAGAGACCGTGAACAAGCTCGGACGCAGCGCCCAGGAGATCGGCAAGGTGGTGGACATGATCAAGGGCATCGCCGCCCAGACCAACCTCCTGGCCCTGAACGCGACCATCGAGGCCGCCAGCGCCGGCGAGGCCGGCAAGGGCTTCGCCGTGGTGGCCAACGAGGTGAAGGAGCTCGCCAAGCAGACCGCGGGCGCCACCGAGGAGATCCGCGCCCAGGTGGAGGACATGCAGGGCAACACGCAGCAGGCCGTCAAGGCCATCGACGACATCGTGCAGATCATCGGCGAGATCAACGCCATCTCGGCCAACATCGCCGCGTCGGTGGAGGAGCAGACCGCCACCACCAACGAGATCTCCAAGAACGTCGGCTACGCCGCCCGGGGCGCGGCCGAAGTGGCCCGCAACGTCCAGCAGGCCGCCACCGGCACCAACGAGGTCAGCCGCAACGTCCAGGAGGCCGTCAAGGGCGTCACCGACATCTCCCGCAACATCAACCAGCTCGCCCAGGGCGCCGGGGATGTGGCGAAGAACGCCGGTGAGGCCTCGAAGGGCATGAACGACGTCTCCCGCAACGTGGCCCACGTCAGCACCGCGGCCAAGGACACCACGCGGGGCGCCGGCGACACCAACAACGCCTCGAAGGAACTCGCCAGGCTGGCCGAGAAGCTCCAGCAGAACGTCTCCCGGTTCAAGCTCTAGAAGACGCGCACCAGGTTGAAGCCGAGGGCCCAGCGGTTCACGCCTCTGGGCCCTCCGCCGTAGTCGCCCCCGAGCACCTGGTGGGTGGTGGTGCCGTTGGCGGTGGTGGCCAGCAGGGTGAACCGGTGCTTGCGAGTGCCGAAGCGGTAGCCGAGGCTGCCGCCCGCGGAGTACGTGGCGGCGTCGAGCCGGGAGGGGCGCGGGTAGTATTCGGCCAGGACCTGATGGCTGGGCGCGATCTGCCACCGCAGGCCCGCGCCGAACGTGAACAGGGCCCGGTCCGACGACGACGTGCGCGTCAGCCAGGTGGGCACCACCAGCAGGGTCACGGGGCCCCGGCGGAATTCCGCCGGGAGCTGGAGGGCGGCCCCGGAGATGCCGATGGTGCCCAGGGGCAGCCGGACCTGCTTCACGGTCTCGTCGAACCGCTCCACCCTGGCTGCCAGACGGAGGCTGGGCCCGTCCAGCAGCTGCTCCTGCAGGGCCAGGGTGACGGTCTTGTTGTCGGAGGTCCGGTAGAGCTGCGCGTTCAGGCCGGGCACGGCCCGGATCCCGACGTCCAGGCCAAGGCCCGGATAGGTGCCGCCGTCCAGGCCGTAGAGGTCCTTCCCCGCGCCCCGGGCGGGCTCCAGGAACCGGTGGGTGAACCGGATCCCGAGGTCCCAGTCCCGGAGCCGGTCGGCGTTGGGCAGGTTCAGCCCGAGGGGGATTTCCGACTCCTGGGCCAGGAGGGCCGTGGCCAGCAGGCACAGGGCGGATGCGCGGACGTTCATGGTCTCTCCTCGGAATGGGTGCCCAGCTCGTGGACCATCAGGCCGCCCAGACGCCCCGTCTGGATCAGCATCGTGAGCCAGGCTGCGCATAGGACCAGCCACAGGCCCAGCAGGAAGTTCAGCCTCGCCCGGCCAAGGGCTCCGGGCAGGAACCAGAGGAGGGCGAAGGCCGCGGTGAGCACGGCGAAGCCCGCAACCGTGAGCTGGGCGTAGTGTTCGTGGGCGGCCAGGGCCAGTCGCAGCGCAGGGGTCCGCTGGGCCAGGGAGGAGGCCGCCTCGCCGGTGACCAGGGCCGCCAGCCCGGACAGGACCCCCGCGGCCAGATCCATCAACGCCGCCAGGTGGATCCCCCTGCGCTGGGCGGGCCAGGCCAGGCCCAGCACCACCAGCGCCGGGGCGAACATCAGCAGGGCGATGGGGAAATGGACGATGAGCGGATGCAGGTGGTTGAAGGGGGGCATGGGGGCACCTTCACGGCCTGGCCGCCACGTCCCGGCCCTTGCGCGCGCCGCGGACGATGCGCACCAGGGTCGCGATCTCCTCCTCCGTGAACTGGTCCTTGTAGGACGGCATCTTCAGGCCGAAAAGCAGGCCCTTCCGGATGACGGAGGTCATCTCCGCATCCGTCACGCCCTCCATTTCCACGGCCGAGGTGAAGTTGCGCCCCTTCAGCCGGAGGCCCTCCGGAGAGACCCCTGAGCCGTCCCGGCCGTGGCAGGCCGCGCAGGTCCGTACGAAAACCTCGCGCAGTTCGGCTTCGGTGCGCGGTGGCGCTGCGAGGAGCAGGAGCGGCAGGAGGATGGGCATGGGACACCTGGAGGGGCAAGGGGAGGAACGGCTCCCAGGCAAGCATCCGTCCTCCCCGCAGGCCGCACAGATCCGGTCCCGAAATACCGACCCCTCCAGTCCGGAATCAGGCCAAGGAGCCCTGGGCCAGCGCCGCCCGCTCCAGCTCCGCCAGACGCCGCCGCAGTTCGGGCAGGTGCGGCAGCGAGCTGGTGGTGCGGAGGAATTTCCTCATGGGCTGCAAGGGGTAGCCCCCATAGGCTCCGGGCTCGGTGATGTCCTTGGTGACGGCGCTGAGACCGCCCAGGTGCACGCCGGAGCAGACGTTCACGTGGTCCGTGAGGGTGGTCCGGCCGCCCGTGACGCAGTGGTCGCCCACGGTGCTGGAGCCCGCCACGAAGAACCCCCCGGTGAGCAGGACGTGCTTGCCGATCTGGCAGTTGTGGGCGATGTGGCAGAGGTTGTCGATCTTGGTGCCCCGGCCGATGCGGGTGACGTCGAAGGCGGCGCGGTCGATGGCGCAGTTGGCCTGGATCTCCACGTCGTCCTCCACCACCACGATGCCCAGCTGGGGGACCTTGTGGTGATGCCCCTGGTCGTCCTGGGCGTAGGCGTAGCCGTCGCTGCCCACCGTGGTGTTGGGGTGGATCTCGCAGCGGTCGCCGACTTCGCAGCCGCGCCCCAGGAACACCATGGCGTGCAGCAGGGAATCGGCCCCGACCCGCGCGCCCTCCTCGATGACGCAGCCCGGACCGATGAGCGCCCCCTCCCCGATGACCGCGCCGGCGCCCACGTAGGCCCCGGGGCGGATGACGGCCCCCTTCCCGATCACCGCCTCCGGCGAGACGAAGGCGCCGGGATGCACGGGGGGCTGCTGGCGGAAGGGCTCGCGGGACGCGTCGAAGTGCCGCCGGAGCACGAGGGCCATGGCGAGCTTGACGTTCCGGGTGAAGAGGAAGGCGGCCCGGGCCCCTTCGGGGATGCGCCCTTCCAGCTTCAGGGGGAGGACGATGGCGCCGGCCCCGGCGGCCAGGGCCGTGAGGAGCATGCCCTCGTCGGAGGCGAACACGAGGCTGGCCCCGTCGGCGCGCTCCGGCGGCACGGCCCGCTCCAGGGTGACGCCCAGGTCCCCGAGGGTCCTGGGGAAGAGCTGGGCGAAGCCCGCGACAAGCTGATCGCATCCGATTTGCATGGGACTCCCATCGGCACGACCTGATCGACCGCACTCACCCATGGTAACCCGGGCGACCTCGTTTAACGATGCTCATCTCCGCCACGTGTAACGGTCGATGGTTTCGGGCGCGAACCCCATCTTGAGCCAGAAGTCCCGGGCCGTGTAACGGACCCGGTCGGCGACGATCAGGCCGTACCGGGTCTTGAAATGCGAGATGACGGCCCGGGCGTACCCGTGGCCCTCGTATTCCGGGTAGATCATGATCGAGAACACCGTGAAGCGGTCCGCTTCGATGCGGCAGCGGGACTTGCCCACCGGCGTCCCCCCCAGCTCCACGTCGAACCAGTCGTAGTCCCCCAGGTCGGGGCTGCGGGGGCGCTGGATCAGGTCCAGGCCTTCGTCGATGAGGGCGTTCATCCGGCGAACCCCCGGCAGAAGGCCAGCACGTTGGCGCCCAGGTGCGGGAGGTAGTAGCCCCCCTCCAGCACCGCGAAGCGCCGGCCGAGGCACAGGCGCAGGGAGGCCTCCCGCACCAGTTCGCCCAGGCGCGCGTAGTCGGGCGTGTCGAGCTTGCGGCCCACGTCCAGGCGATACGCGTCGAAGCCGGCCGACACCGCGAGGATCCCCGTGGGTCCGAGGCCGGCCAGGCGGGTCTCCACCACCTTCAGGTAGTCCCGGGCATCGTCGGCGAAGGGGTTGAAGACCGCGGCCCCGGGCCAGGAGGCCAGGGTGTTGCGGGTCCCGTCCCCGGTGTGGGCGTCGATGTCCAGGACGAAGGCCGAGTCGATGCGCTGTTCGGCCCGCAGGGCCAGCAGGGCCAGGGCCACGTTGCTGAAGGTGCAGTGGCCCCAGGCTTCGCCCGGCGAGGCGTGGTGTCCCGGAGGGCGGACGCAGGCGAAGGCCGGGTCGCCGCCGTGGGCCAGGCGCGCCGCCAGGATGGCCCCTCCCGCGGCCAGGCTGGCCATGGCGAAGCGGGGGCCGTCCTCGGCGACCCGGCGGAGATGGTCCTCGTCGTGGCCCAGGCGCAGCTGCTCCCATGTCGCCGGCGATGGGGCGACCACTTCCCAGACGCCCGCGATCCCGCTCATGGCGGCCTCCATGCGCCCGGCCATGGCCGCGTTGTCCTCGGCGTACCCGGGGGCGCGGAAGCGTTCGTCGAAGACGATCCTCATGGGTTCAGTCCTGGATCGGCGAGTGCGACACGTTGGCCAGGCAGGCCCGGATGAAGTCCGACGCGTCCCGGGTTATGGGGCTCCCGTGGCCGGGATAGACGGCGCGCACGTCCAGGCGGGAGAGGCGCTCCAGCGAGTCCAGGTAGGCCTGCGGATAGGACCCGAGGTGGTCGCTGATGCGGTAGAGGGTGTCCCCGGAGAAGAGCGTTCCGGTCGCGGGGAGGAACACGCACACGGAATCCTCCGAGTGCCCCGGGGTGTGAAGGAGGACCGCCGCCTGGTCCCCCACCGTCAGGGGCATGCCGTCCCGGATGGGGCGCGGGGCGCGGCCCGCGGGGTGCCAGGCGTAGACGTCCGGGGCGAACTGGTCCTCGATGCCCCGCAGGCCCCCCGAGTGATCGAAATGGCCGTGGGTGAGCACGACCTGCTCCACGGCTCGCTTTCCGACCCCCTTGGGCTGCCTGGCCATCACCCCCAGGAAATACTCCACGTTGGCGGGATCGGTGCTCCCGGTGTCGATGAGGGTGTTTCGATCGGCCGGTAGGTTGCTTTCCCCCAGCACCCAGTACGAGATGCATGAATAGTCGGCGTTGTCCGGCCGGTGGAGGGGAAGGACGCGCATGGTCAGGCGCCGGGCTTCCGGAACAGCGGGATGCCAGGTTCCACCTGGATGAAACGGCCCGCGAGGGCCCGGGGAAGCTCCTGGGCCCCGTCCATGGCCAGGTAGCCCCCAGGCACAAGACATTCATGGAACATCTCGAGCACACGCACCTGGTCGTCGGGCTGGAAATGCATGATGACGTTCTTGCAGACGATGAGGCCCTGCCCGGTCTCCGGCGGCTCGAGCGTGAGCAGGTCGTGCTGGAGGTAGCGCACCCGGTCGCGGATCTCCGTGGCCACCTGGTACACCTCGGGGTCGGCGGTGGCCTCGAAGTACGCGTCCCGGTGCTCCTGGGGCACCCAGAAGACGTCCTTGCGGCTGTACCTGCCGCTCCGGATCTGCTCGCCGAACTGCGGGAAGCTGCTCTCCTCGTAGTCGGTGGCGAGGATGTCCAGGTTGCGGAAGGGAAAGGGCCTCAGCTTCGATGCGAAGACGATGGCCAGCGTGAAGGCCTCCTCCCCGGTGGCGCAGCCCGCGTCCCAGACCCGGATCGAACGCCAGTGGGCGACGGCCGGAATGACGATCTCGCCGATGGCGTTCAGGGCATCGGTATCCCTGAAAAAGGACGTATAGGCCATGCTCCCAGCTTACTATACTCAAGAAGACCCCCGCCCCCGCCGAACAGGTAATCCCATGTATTTCGCCATGCGGAAGGACCCATGATGACCAGCCTCCACCCCTGCCCGGCGTTCCGAGGATCCAGGCATGGGCACTGAGACCATCCAGCCCTCCGACTTCCGGCTCATGCGGGAGTACATCGAGAAGAACTGCGGCATCGTTCTCGGCGAGGAGAAGGCCTACCTCGTGGAGACGCGCCTCGCGGGCCTCCTGATGGAGACGGGGTGCATGGACTACGGCGAGCTGTACCGGCGCGCCGCCAGCGAGACCGGCACCGCGATGCGCGACAGGATCGTGGACGCCATGACAACGAACGAGACGCTCTGGTTCAGGGACGGCCACCCCTTCGAGATCCTCCGGACCGTACTCCTTCCCGAGCTCGCGGCGCCGCTCGTCGCGGGCCTGCGCTTCCGCATCCGCATCTGGTCCGCGGCCAGTTCCACCGGGCAGGAACCCTATTCCATCGCCATCACCATCCTGGAGTTCTGCCGCAACAATCCCGGAGTGAGGCCGGACCAGTTCGAGATCCTGGCCTCGGACATCTCCCCCTCGGCGCTCTTCCTCGCCCGGGCGGGGCGGTACGACGCGGCGGCCCTGGGCCGGGGCATGCCCGACGAACTGCGGGCCCGGTACTTCCGGCAGGAGGGCCAGGTCTGGGTGGTCGACGACGCCGTGAAGAAGATGGTCACCCTCAAGAAGTTCAACCTCCAGGACCCGCTGGATCCCCTGGGGCGCTTCGACATCGTCTTCTGCCGCTACGTCACCATCTACTTCTCCGAAGCCTTCAAGCGCCAGATCTTCGAGGGCATCTCCAGGCTCACGGCCCAGGGCGGCTACTTCTTCACCAGCGCCGTGGAGAACCTCCAGACCTCCGAAGACCTCTTCGCACCCATCTACCACGGCTCGGGCACCTACTACCGCAGCCGGAAAGGCTAGCCCGATGCCCAGCAAGATCCTCTCCGTCGACGATTCCTCCACCATCCGGCGCATCGTGGGCCGCGTCGTGGCGACCCTGGGCATGGAGATGGTGGAGGCCGCCAACGGCCGCGAGGCCCTGGCCGTCCTGGAGCGGGACCACGCCGACATCGCCCTGGTGGTGCTGGACGTGAACATGCCCGAGATGGACGGCGGGGAGACCCTGGCCGCCATGAAGAAGGACCCGCGCTTCCAGTCCATCCCGGTCATGATGCTCACCACCGAGTCCGAGCGGGGACGCATCCTGGAATTCATCCAGGGCGGCGCCGCCAACTACCTGGTCAAGCCGTTCACGCCCGATGATCTGGCGGCCAAGATGGCCGCCTGCATGGGCGACCTTTTCTAGACCATCCCTCCGGGGATTCCACTACCATCGAGATCTATGTCCTCTCCCAAGCTCAGGATCCTCATCGTGGACGATACGGCGGTCTACCGCCGGATCCTCACGGAGGTCGTGGAGTCCTTCCAGCTCGACTGCGAGGTCGCCGCCTGCCCCAGCGGACGGCTGGCCCTCAACCGCCTGGACCAGGGCGAAACGGACCTGGTGCTCCTGGACGTGGAGATGCCGGACATGAGCGGGCTCGAGACGCTGCGCCTCATCCGGTCGCTCCATCCCGCCACGAGCGTGATCATGATCAGCGGCACCACGTCCGCCGCGGCCGCCTACACCGTGGAGGCGCTGGCCCTGGGAGCGCTCGAGTTCGTGAGCAAGCCCGAGGGGGCCGACGCCGAAGCCAGCCGGGCCGGGCTCAAGGACATCCTCCGGCCCCTGGTGCGCCACGTCCAGACCCGCGCCAACCTGCGCGTCGCGGCCTCCGGGATCCCTGCCCGGGAGGACCCCCGGATCCCCGCCCCTCCGGCGCCGCCACCGCCTCCGCCGGCGCCGCCCCGCCGCCACGCCCCGGGACCAACCCGGTTCGACGTGCTGGGCATCGGCGTCTCCACCGGGGGTCCCAACGCCCTGGGCGAACTGATCCCGGCCCTGCCGGCGAACCTTCGCGTGCCCGTGCTCATCGTGCAGCACATGCCCCCGCTCTTCACGGCCTCCCTGGCCGAGCACCTGAACCGGAACTCCCGCGTCCCCGTCCACGAGGCCGTCGAAGGCGAGCCGGTGCTCCCCGGCAAGGTCTACATCGCCCCCGGCGGCAAGCACATGGTCCTGCGCCGGTCCAGGGACGGGGACCAGGCCATCATCGGCCTGAACGAGAACCCCCCGGAGAACAGCTGCCGGCCCTCCGTGGACGTGCTCTTCAGGTCCATGGCCGCCCACTACGGCGGCAACATCCTCGCCGTGGTCATGACCGGCATGGGGAGCGACGGCTGCGAAGGCGTGCGCGCCATGAAGCGCGCCGGCTGCCACTGCCTCACCCAGTCCGAGGAGACCTGCGTGGTCTACGGCATGCCCATGGTGGTGGACGAGGCGGGGCTCTCCGACGAGCGCGTCCCCCTGCCCCTCCTGGCCTCCCGCATCTCCAGCCTCGTGGGGGCCGGGAGAACGTCATGAGTCCCGATGGAATCACCAGCGCCGAGTTCCGGCTGCTCCGGGACTACATCCAGGAGCACTGCGGCATCTGCCTGGGCGAGGAGAAGGCGTACCTCATCGAGGCGCGCCTCACCGGACTCCTGGCCAAGCACGGGTGCCCCGACTTCGGCACCTTCTACCGCCTGGCCAGGCACGACCCCTCCCCGGCGCTCCGGGAGGAGGTCATCGACGCGATGACCACCAACGAGACCCTCTGGTTCCGGGACGGCCACCCCTTCGCGATCCTGCGGGACAGGCTCCTGCCCCCCCTGGCGGAGGAGATCCTCCGGAAGGCCCGGGGCCGGATCCGCATCTGGTCCGCGGCTTGCTCCACGGGCCAGGAGCCCTATTCCATCGCGATGGCCATCCTCGAGTTCTGCCGCCTCAACCCCGGCGTCAACCCTGCCCAGTTCGAGATCCTGGCCTCGGACATCTCCCCTTCGGCCCTCTTCCTCGCAAGGTCCGGCCGCTACGACGAGAACGCCATGCGCCGCGGCCTTCCCCCCGAGATGAGGGACCGCTACTTCCATGCCGAGGACGCGTCCTGGGTCGTGAACGACGAGGTCAAGCGCCTGGTCACCTTCCGGAAGTTCAACCTGCAGGATCCCATGGATCCCCTGGGCCCCTTCGACGTGGTCTTCTGCCGCTACGTGACCATCTACTTCGCCGACGAGTTCAAGCGGCGAATCTTCGCCGGCATCGCCGGCCTCCTGGCCCCCTCCGGCCACCTCCTGATCAGCGCGGTCGAGTCCCTCCGGGGCATCGCCGACCACCTCCTGCCCAGGACCCACGCCGGCGGGCTCTACTACCAGTGCGACCCCTCGATTCCTGGAGGCGAGAAATGAAGATCCTGTCGGTGGACGATTCCACGACCATGAGAAGGATCATCGGCCGGGTCGTGGGCATGCTGGGCTACGACTTCGCCGAGGCCGCCAACGGGGTGGAGGCCCTGGAGCTCCTGGCCCGGGACCACGCCGACATCGCCCTGGTCATCATGGACATCAACATGCCGGAGATGGACGGGATAACCTGCCTGCAGACCATCAAGGCCGACGAGTCCCTCAAGCACCTCCCCGTCATGATGGTCACCACGGATTCCGACCGCACGCGCATCATCCAGGCGGTGCAGGCGGGGGCCGCGAACTACGTGACCAAGCCCTTCACGCACGACGACCTGGTGACGAAGATCGCGGCCACCCTGGGCGAGGACGAGTTCTAGAACCTGAGGCTCAGGTCCACCGACGGCGCGCTGTGGGTGAGGGCGCCCACGCTCAGGAAGTCCACCCCCGTCTCCGCCACGGCCCGGGCCCGGTCCAGGCCGAGGTTCCCGCTGGCCTCCAGGAAGACCCGGCTCCCGCCCCGCAGGATCACGGCCTCGGCCATCTGCGCGAGGGTCATGTGGTCCAGGAGCACCCCGTCCACGCCGGGCGTCGCGAGGCATTCGGCAAGCTGCTCCAGGGTCTCGGCCTCCACCTCGATGCGCACGAGGTTGGGGGCCGCGCTCCGGGCCTGCTCCACGGCCCCGCGGATGCCCCCGGCTGCGGCGATGTGGTTCTCCTTGAGCAGGACGCCGTCCCCCAGGGTGAGGCGGTGGTTGAACCCGCCCCCGCAGCGCACGGCGTACTTCTCCAGCAGCTTGAGGCCGGGCGTGGTCTTGCGGGTGTCCAGGATGCGGGCCCCGGTGCCGGCCACGGCGTCCACGAAGGCGCGCGTGAGGGTCGCCGTGCCCGACAGGCGCTGCAGGAGGTTGAGCATCACCCGCTCGGCCATGAGGATGGCCCGGCTGGACCCCTCGATGCGCATCACGACGGCCCCGGGCTCCACCGCGTCGCCGTCCTGGGCCCCGGGAACGATCTTCAGCGCCGGATCCACGGCCCGGAAGACCTCCGCGGCCACCGGCAGCCCCGCCAGGACCAGCCGTTCCTTGGCCACCACCCGCGCCTCCATGGGCCGGTCCGGAACCGAGGCCGTGGTCCAGTCCTGGGTGCCCCAGTCCTCCCTCAGGAAGGCCCGGACGGCGTCGACGTAGGTCAGGGGATGCGGGGGGTTGAACATGGCTAGACCATCTTTCCGGCCATGGGCCGGCCGCCGAGGAGGTGGAAGTGCAGGTGGAACACCGTCTGTCCCGCGTCGGGGCCGGCGTTGGACACCAGGCGCCACCCCGAGGCCACGCGTCCTTCATCGGCGGCCAGCTTCTTCGCGACGAGCCCGATCTTCCCCATGAGGGGCGCCAGGTCCGGCGTGAGGTCGTTGAGGCCGGAGAGGTGGACCCGCGGGATGATCACGATGTGGGTCGGCGCCTGGGGCGAGATGTCCCGGAAGGCCAGCACGTCCTCGTCCTCGTGCACGAAGGAGGCGGGGATCTGCCTGGCGGCGATCTT
This sequence comes from Geothrix sp. 21YS21S-2, assembly GCF_030846775.1. Classification (NCBI taxonomy): domain Bacteria; kingdom Pseudomonadati; phylum Acidobacteriota; class Holophagae; order Holophagales; family Holophagaceae; genus Geothrix; species Geothrix sp. 21YS21S-2. The sequence goes on along the minus strand of NZ_CP132910.1, from coordinate 159,068 downwards.
GCAGAAGATGCAGTTGGGGTCGGACATGGTGGCTCCCGGTTGCCCTGTATTTTGCCCGGATTATGATCGGAGGTATCGAAAGGTTGACCCCGTGCCCTTCCACATCGTCCTGCACCAGCCGGAAATCCCCCAGAACACCGGCAGCATCGGCCGCCTCTGCGTGTCCACCGACACCCGGCTCCACCTCGTCCACCCCCTGGGCTTCGACACCTCGGACTACTACCTGCGCCGCGCGGGCCTGGACTACTGGGAGCGGCTGAACCCCACCCACCACGCCTCCTGGGAGGCCTTCCTGGCCGCGGAACCGGAGATGCGGCTGTGGTTCTTCAGCACCAAGGGCGACCGCCGCCACACCGACGTGAGGTGGCAGGACGGCGACGGCCTCGTGTTCGGCCGGGAGACGGTCGGCCTGCCGCCAGAGATCATCGAAGCCCATCCCGAGCGGCTGGTGAAGATCCCCATGCGGGGGGAGTTCCACCGGAGCCTGAACTTGGCGCAGGCGGCGGCGGTGGGGCTGTACGAGGCACTGCGGCAGACGGAGGGCTGGTAGCGAAGTGGGAAAGTGGGTATTCCCACTTGCGACGGTATCCCACCTGACCCATACTTTTCCCGGAGGGTGGCAATGGCCGTCACTGAACCCAGGAAGTCGCTCCGTCCCGACAGCAAGGGCCGCATCACCCTCGGCAGCCTCGCCGCCGGCGCGAGCAGTTTCAAGGCCTACCGGGACGGCAAGGGCCGAATCATCCTCGAGCCGCAGGTCGAGGTGCCGGCCATCGAGGCGTGGCTCTGGAACAACCCCGAGGCCATGAAGGCCGTCCAGAAGGGATTGAAGGATTCCGCGGAAGGACGCATCGTGGAGCGCGGCAGTTTCGCCAAGCACGCGCAGGAGCCCGATGAGTGACCAGGCTGAGATTCACGGCTGAAGCCGATTCGAACTTATCGGATCTGGAAAGGGACAAAGGGCTTTCGAAGCGTCTCAAGGCCGTCAGGAAGGCCCTGGGCATCCTGGAGGTGGACCCTCGCCACAAGGGATTGAACACCCACGCGTATTCCTCTCTCACGGGTCCCGGCGGGGAGAAGGTCTTCGAGGCCTACGCCGAGAACCGCACCCCCGCCGCCTACCGCATCTTCTGGCACTACGGGCCAGGCAAGGACGTGATCACGATCCTCGCGATCACGCCGCATCCCTAGGACCCGTCCCACCTCAAGCAACGCGGTTTAAGCTTGGTGTGGGATGGGTCAACTCATGATGTCTAGAACGGACAATCCGCCGTCACCCGCATGGGGAAGGCCCCCTTCTCCACCGTGATCTCCGCCCGATCCCTTCCGGGCGCCGGCTCGCCGTCCATGTGCCAGGGGCAGGGCCGGTCCAGGCGCACCACGGCCCGCAGGAGGCGGCCCTCCTGACGCAGGGGGGTGCGCCCCCCCTCCCGGAACACCTGGGGCACCTCGGCCAGGATATCGAGCACGCCGGGGCGCTTGAGCCGGACCCAGCTGAGCATTCCGTCGGCGGGGTGCGCGCCGGGCGCGATCCAGAGGCCGGAGCCGTACTGGGGCAGGTTGGCGAAGCACAGGCTCCAGGCGGAAGCCGGCAGCTCGGGCTCGGGGCCCCTCCAGGCTGCCCTGAGCTTGTCCATGCGGCCCGCGGCCTCCTGCGCCGGAAGGTCGGCCTCCCAGCGCAGGCCCACGTCCTTGTGGTTCTTCCAGAGGGCCACGCAGTTGCGCGCGTAGGTCCTGAAGCCGCGGCCGTGGGCCTGGTCGAAGGCCAGGGCCACCTCGGCCTCGAAGCCGGTGCCGCAGAGGTTCAGGAAGGGCGCGCCGTCCAGGCGCCCCAGGTCCATGGCCAGGTCCCGGCCCTCCAGGAGCCTCAGGACGGCGCCGGCGGGGTCCAGGGGCGTGCGCAGGCCCCGGACGATGCCGTTGCCCGAACCGCCCGGGATCGCGCCCAGGGGCACCGGCAGGCCCAGCCCGGACAGGGCGGCGCCGGCGTGGTGGAGGGTGCCGTCGCCGCCCCACACGAGGAGCGGCCCCCCCGCGGCCAGGGCCTGGCGGATCCAGGGCTCGTAGTCGAAGGGGAGTTCCAGGGGCACCGGTTCCAGGCGGTCCCGGACCTCCCGGGGGAGCCGGGCCAGGAGCGCGGCGGGGTCCATCCGGCCGTGCCCCGACAGCGGGTTGAAGACCAGGGGCGTCCGGATCACGCAGGGTCCCCCAGGAACCGCCCGGGAGGCGCCACCAGGTCCATGCGCGCGCCGGTGATGGGGTGCTCGATGGAGAGCTTCCAGGCGTGGAGCCACAGGTGGTCGGACTTCTCGCCGAAGTAGAGGCCGTCGCCGTAGACCGGCGCCCCCAGGTGGGAGAGGTGGACCCTTATCTGGTGGGTGCGCCCGGTGTGCGGGGTGGCCACCACCCAGAAGCCGGGGAGGAAGCCCCCGGTCTCCTCCGCCGTGGCCGGGCGGAAGTCCGTGACCGAAGGCCTCGGATCCAGCAGGTCCCCGGTGCAGCCGAAGCGCGCCGGCCTGGATCCGCGCACGCGGCCGATGGGCAGGTCCACCGTGCAGGGTTCCAGGTGCCGGGAGACCCGGGCCAGGTAGGTCTTCCCGATGGTCCGGGCCTGGAACTGCGTGCCCAGGTGGGCGGAGGGGTCCTTGGCGATGACCAGGATGCCCGAGGTGCCCTGGTCCAGGCGGTGCTGGAGGGCCAGGAACCGCCCGGGGCGCTGCCGCTGCAGGAGGGCGGTGAGGTCGTGCAGGTCCGAGGCCTGGGTGCCCTGGGAGGCCATGCCCGCGGGCTTGTCCACCACCAGGAGGAAGTCGTCCTCGAATAGAACGGGGACGACCAGGTCCAGGGGCTGGCCCAGCGAGTCGTCCAGGGACACCGCCACTTCGGTCCCGGGCCTCAGCTGCTTGGAGGCCACCTTGATGCGCTTGCGGTGGGCCTGGACGCCCCCGAGCTGGAGCACCTCCCGGGCCTTCCTGCGGCTGAGGCCGGTATGGGCCGAGACCAGCTGGTCCAGCCTCATGCCCTCCTCGGCGGGGTCTACCGTGAATTTCCAGCTTTGTGTCGCCATCCCATTAGCTTACCGTGCCTGGACTTGGTAGGGTGATTGCATGGAATCCGAAGGTCCCGCGTTCAGGCTGCTCGCGCTGCCCGGGGAGGCCGCCCGCGGTCTCGGGGGAAACATCCGGTCGGCCTTCGCCCAGGTAGGCTCGCTCGCCTGGCTTTTCATCGCCTGCGTGAAGGGGGTCCTGCGCCTGCGGGGCGAGCAGGTGCGCGTGGTGCTGGAAGTGACCCGCACCCAGATCCGGTTCACGGCCCTGGACGCCCTGCCCCTCTGCACCCTGGCGGCCCTGCTGATCGGCGGGATCACGCTGCTGCAGGTCTTCGGACAGCTCTCGGGCTTCGGCATGGAGAACTACATCTGCCAGATACTCGCCCAGCTGGTCATCCGCGAGCTGGGGCCGCTTCTGGTGGGCATCGTTGTCATCAGCCGCAGCGGCACGGCCATCGCCACCGAGATGGCCTCCCGCCAGCTCAGCGGGGAGATCGACGCCCTCTACCTCAACGGGGTGGACCCGGTGCAGTACCTCCTCGTTCCCCGGCTCCTGGGCGGCATCATCTCGCTCTTCGCCCTGATCATCTACTTCGACACGGTGGCCCTCATGGGCGGATTCCTGGTGGCCTGGCTCCGGCTGCCGCTGTCGTTCTCGGCCTTCGCCGACGCCCTGGTGCGGGCCGTGGGCCCCCGGGAGCTGGCGGCGACCCTGTGCAAGGCCCTCGTGTTCGGCACCGCCATCCCGCTGCTGTGCACGTCCTTCGGCCTGCGGGTGAGGGTGAGCACCACCGAGATCCCCCAGGCCGTCACGAAGGCCGCCGTGGGCTCCCTGGCGATCCTGCTGCTGGCGGGCGCCTTCCTGTCGGTGCTGATCTATGCCTGAGCCGCTCCTCGCCCTGGAAGGGGTCTCCCTGGCGTCCCCCGACGGGCGCATGGTGTTCGAGGGGCTCGACTGGCGCCTGGAGAAGGGCGCGCGGTGGCACCTCCAGGGCGGCCTGGGAACCGGGGCCACCGCCCTCCTGAGGCTCTGCTCGGGCCTGGCCCGGCCCCAGGCGGGCCGGGTGCTGCTGGACGGCGCCGAGGTCGACGTGGACGCCTTGAGCCACCCCTACATCAATTCCGGCGACCTGGGCTGGGTGCCCACCGACGGCGGGCTCGCCGTGAACCTGACCCTCCTGGACAACGTGGCCCTGCCCTTGCGGTTCGCGCGAAAAGCCGGGCGGGACGAGGCCCGCGAGGAGGCCATGCGCTGGCTGGAGCGGGCCGGGCTGGAGCGGTCCGCCGCCGCGAGGCCGCGCATCCCCGCGGACCGGGCCAGCTGGATGGCGGCCCTGGCCCGGGCCGGCGCCAAGGGCTCGAAGCTCTGGCTCGTGGACCGGCCCGCGGGGGGCCTGGACGCCGGCAGCCGCCGGGCCGCCCACGCCATGCTGGAATGGGCGGCCCGGGATCCGGAGACCACCCTCGTCCTGGTGGGGGACGACTGGATGGGTGACCTGGGAGCGGAGCTGCGCATCGAAGACGGACGCCTCACGGCCGGGAGGACCCCATGAAGCTCGAAAAGGACGACGCCAAGATCGGCCTGCTGGTGTTCCTGGCCCTGGCGGTGTTCGCCGGATTCCTCTTCCACCGCAGCCTCACGGCCATCCTCACCAAGGAGACCCCGTACCAGGTGGCCCTGGAGACCGCCTCGGACCTGTCGGAGGGCACGGAGGTCCAGCTCCAGGGCCTGCGGGTGGGCCAGGTGAAGGGGATCCGCCTGCAGCGCGACGGCGTGGAGTACCGGTTCCTGGCGACCCTCGGCCTGCGAACCGACATCGTCCTGTGGCAGGGCACCCGCGCCGTGGTGGTGGCCAAGCCCCTGGGCGGCTCCTTCGTGGACCTGCAGCTGCCCGAGCCCCCCCTGCGCCTCGCGGCGCTCCAGCCCGGCGCCACCCTGCGCGGCGCCGCCAGCGCGTCCCTGGCCACCCTCCTGGAGGACGCCAGCCACCTCATCGCCAACCTGGACGGCGCCGTCACCGACCTGCGCGGCCCGTTCAAGGCCAAGGGCGCCGGGGCCGTGCTGGACAGCCCGAGGATCGCCAAGGTGCTGGCCGACCTGGACGAGACCCTCCTGGAGTTCCGCAGGCTGGCCCTGGAGGGCCAGGCCCTGGCCCGGCACGGCGACGCCTCCATGGCCGTGGCCGACCGCAGCCTGGTGAACCTGGACAAGAGCCTCGCCACCGTCCAGGGCCTCCTGGACAAGCGCTCCGGGGACCTGGACGCCATCGTGGCGCACCTGGCGGTCACCCTCCGGGAATCCGGCGAACTCGCCAAGGAGGCCCGCGCCCTCCTGAAGACGGCGGGCCCCGGCGCCGACGCGGCCCTCAAGGCCCTGGACCGGAACCTCCGGTCCACCGAGGAGCTCCTGGAGATCCTCAAGGCCAAGCCCAACCGCATCGTCTGGGGCAAGCCCTCCCAGGCCGAGCGGGACGACGCCGCCCGGCGCGCCGAGGAGAACCGGAAGAAGTAGCTACCTGGCCCCGGTGCGGGCGGCGGTGGGATCAGGCACCGACGCGAAGATGCCGGAGAACTGCGAAACCCCCGACTGGGTCATCAGGGCGAGGCCGGTCCTCGCGCCCTTGAGACGGAAGGCCACCCCGGTAAACGTCATGGCGGACCCGTCCGCGGCGTCGTAGGGCGTATAGGTGAACGCCACGTTGAACCCGTTGGTCCCGGCCACGGGCTGCGTCACCGTGCCTGAAAGGGAGCCCAAGGCCGCGTCCCCTCCGGAAAGGGTGCCGTTCTCCCCGATGTGGACCGTCGCACCGGTTCCGTTGGAGGCGTCCTGCGCGGAGGCGGTGTAGGTGCCCGCCAGGTCCTTGAGCGCGGTGGTCCCGTTGGAGTCCGGCTCCAGGTTGAAGGCGGCCGACATCGCGGCGCCGGCGCCGTCGGTGGCCGTGAGGCTGATGGCGCCCGCGGAGGCGCCTCCGCCGAGCGTCAAGCGGTTGGGGGCCCCCTGGACGTCGGGCGCGCCAGGCGCGAAAGCAAAGGCCTGGCCCTCCACCATGCTGCCGTTCAGATCGAACGTCCCGTAGACCAGGCTGCGGTCGGTGGCCAGCCAGCTGAAGGTCCCGTCGCCCGCCTTGATCAAGGCGTAGTGGAGCCTGCCGGCCGCGTCCTTACCGGAATAGATCCCGCCCATGTTCCCCAGGGTGGGAGCGGGGAGGTTCCTCGTTCCGCCGCATCCGATCAGGCTAACGAGCGCCAGGGACAGGGCGCCCAGGGGAAATCTAGTCAAGGTCATTGCCGTCCTCCATGGGTTGCAGGCAAGACCAATAATAAATTATTAATTTATTTCCGCAATGCAAGGCACATTATTTTTTAACCCCTTTTGAGCGGGCAAAAAGAGCAAACGGACGCAGGTTTGATGATTATTAAATATTACAGAACCTTGGTGAAGATCCCTGCCAGCTGCCCCGTGCCGTTGTCGGTCATGAGCACGATCGAAGGACCGGTCCCCGGCCGGTAGAACGCCAGACCGGCGTAGGCCTTGGGCGCTGCGCCCGCGGGGGTGTAGGTGATCGCCACGTTGAACGCGTTCACGCCCGGGGCCACCTGCTGGAACGTGCCGGTGAGGGTCCCGGCCGGGTCCGACCCCGTCAGGCTGCCATCGGCGGCAAGGGTCAGGGTGCCGCCGGCGGAGGAGGCGGTGTTGGCTGCGTCGGCCGCATACGTGCCCGCCAGGGCGGAGAGCTGGACCGTCCCGTTGTTCGGGGTGTCCGGCGTCAGCGACGTGGTGGCCGTGCCCGCGGCCAGGGTGATGGTGTCCGTGATCGCCGAGGCCGAGCCGGTCCCGCTGATGGTGCCCTGCTGGACCGGGTATCCGATGGCGACGAGGGCCGCGGTGGGGAAGACGGTGATGGTCCCGCCCAGGGCGCTCCCGCTCAGGGTGAATTTCCCGGAGCCCTGGAGCATGTTCGAATCCAGGCTGCGGAAGGTGAAGGACGTGGGAAGAACCAGCACATGGTAGGTGGTGTTCCGGGTGTCCGTGGCGGCCCAGACGCCTGCCAGGCTGACCGACGGAGGCGGCGGGGGGGCGGCCGGGGATGAGCTGGAACTTCCTCCGCAATTCATCAAGGCGCTCGCCAGGAGGGCGGTGGCGCAGACGATACCTGCACGACGGAATCGCGTCATGTTTGCTCCTTGGCTCTGAGAAGTCGTCTCAAAATAAATTCAAAATAGAATTTCGCAACCGGAATTTATTAGTTATAAATTTAAAGGTTCAAGAAAGGGGCTCAGTGCCCCCTCATGGAGGTGGACCGGTCCATCCGCCGGGCCTGGATGAACCGCTGCAGGACCTCGCGGGTCTCGGGGGGCAGGTCCACCAGCACCAGACCCACCCGGGTCGGCAGCTCGTCGCCCTCCAGGGCCTCGGAGTGGCGCACGTCGCCGGAGACCGTGAGCACCTCGTTGCCGGGGAGGTTCGTGACCACCTCGAGCTGGTCGTGGTAGGCGAAGGTGAGCGCGTCCTTGAAGCCGAGACCCATGCCCATGTCCGTGAGGTTCAGCAGCTTGGCCTCGAGCCGCTGGCCCTGCCAGAGGATGGTGGCCTCCAGGGGGGGCAGGTCCGGGGTGGCCACGCGCACCTCGCGCCGGGGGTGGATCTCCAGGGGTTCCGTGGGCCACGCGGCCTGGAGCACGGGGGGGAGCTTGGGCTCGGACTCGGTGAGGATGGGTTCCAGGAGCCGGGTGCGGATGGAGATCACCTCGTCGCCCTGGATGAGGGTGAGGGTGACGGCGGTGCCCGCGGGGGGCAGGATGTCCCTGAGCTTGAGGCCCTCCAACTGAATGGAGGTGCCCGTCTCCAGGCTGCGCACATGCAGATGCCCGAGCATCTTCACGGCGCCTTCCGCCCGCAGGCTGGCCGAGGTTCCGGATTTCTTCGCCTTCTTGAGGATGGCTTCCAGGTGCTGATCGAGGGATTGCGGGGCTTTCATGGGGGTGCCTCAGATTCCGTGGTGCAGGCGTTCGGCGAGGTTGCTGTGGAGGCCAGCGGCCAGGATGGCCCGGGACGCGCCGGCGTGGTCGTAGTCCAGGCGGTGGAGCTTGACCCGGCGATGCAGGGGATCGTAGGTCATGAAGGAGAGCCTCGGGTCGCGGTCCCGGGGCTGGCCCACGGACCCGGGATTGATCAGGTACTTGCAGCCCTCCCGCAGCTGGAACCAGGTGCCCGCTTCGAAGGTGACGAACGTGAGGCGCTGGGCCGGGTCATCCAGCTCGTAGGCCCCGGGCAGGTGGGTGTGCCCGAAAAAGCACACCTGACCGGGAAAGCCGTCGAAGGCCGCCAGGGCCTCCCGGGGATGCAGCAGGTAGTCGTCCTCGTCCAGGGGGCTGCCGTGGGCGATGGTGTAGCCCGCTTCCAGCGTCAGCGGCCCCATGGGGATGTTCTCGAGGAACCAGGCGTTCTCCTCGGAGAGCTGCCCCCGGGTCCAGCTCACCGCCATGCGCGCGGGGAGGCTGAAGGCGTTGTCGGACCCCGGGGTGATGCAGGCCCGGTCGTGGTTGCCGCGCACCAGCACCCGGGGCTCCAATTGGCGGATGAGGTCCAGGGTCTCGTTGGGGTTGGCTCCGTACCCCACCAGATCGCCCAGCAGGACGAAGCGTTCGATGCTGCGCTTTTTTGCATAACGCAAAACGATCCGCAGCGCGTGCAGATTCGAGTGGATGTCGGAGAGGATCAGGTCCATGGGAGTCTAGTGCTGCCGTAGTGTCGCAGATTTCCTGAAAACCGGGGCAGACCCGGAGCCGGAGGCGCGAATTGGGAGTAAGGAATTGACGATTTAAAGGTTACCCCAATGCGGGAGCGAAATTGTCACGGATAGGTGCACCCATCTTTTTTTACAAGCTCGTCAGCCAGTTCGCCAGGAGTCCGCCCCAGGGGCAACACCATGGGAGCCTCCCACCAGGCGGCGGTCCGCCGACGGTAGCGGCCCAGGAACGCCTCGCGCTCGGCCGCCAGGGGCCGGTCGGGGTCTCCCCCCACCCGGGCCCACGCCAGGGCCGGCACCTCCGCCAGCCACAGGGCCGTGAAGCCCGCCTCGCGCACGCGCCGCCGGGTGGCCGGGTCCTCCCAGGCGCCCCCGCCCAGGGCGGCCACGCAGGGGCGCTCGAGGCACCGGGCGACGCTCTCGGCCTCCAGGAGCCGGAAGCCCGCCTCGCCCCGCTCCCGGAAGAGGTCCGGGATGGACCCGCCGATCTCCCGGTCCGAATCCCGGGCCGGCAGGCCCAGGCGCCTGGCCAGGGCCCGGGCCAGGGTGGACTTCCCCGCCCCGCTGCCCCCGATGATGACGACGCCCCGCCCCCGCTCCAGGACCGGCCGCGCCGCCCACCGCGCCGCCTGGGCCGCCCACAGGAGCTCGCGGGGATTGCCGCTGCGGCTGATCTCCCCCACCATGGCCAGCGCCTCCGCCCCGGCGCCGAAGCAGGCGGAGGCGTCCGCGCCCGTGAGGCCCCCGATGGCCACCGGGGCCACCCCGCGGGTCCGCAGGGCGGAGGCGCCTTCCCGGAGGCCCTGGAGCCCCACGGGGGGCTCGTGGTCGCCCTTGGTGGACGTGGGGCGGAAGGGCCCGACGCCGGCGTGGTCGAAGGCGGGGTCCGGGGCGTTCCACTCCCCGGGTCCGTGGGTGGAGGCGCCGAGGTGGCAGGCCCCCAGGCCCGGCAGGCGCAGGGCCTCCGCGGGCGGCAGGTCCGTCTGTCCCAGGTGCAGCCCCCAGGGCGCCAGTCCCTCGGCGGCGGCCAGCACCGCCAGGTCGGCGCGGTCGTTGACGCAGATGGCCGGCCACCCGCCCCGCTCCGCGGCGCCAGCCAGGGCGGCCCGCAGTTCCGTCCACTGGGCGGCGGCGTCCAGGGGCTTGCCCCGGAACTGCACAAGGGGAAAGCCGGCTTCACCCAGGTTCAGGACCTGGGTGGATAGGGGCACGGGCGACCGGGGGTCGGTGATGGGATACAGGGGGGGCAGGTGGAGGACCATCCCCCCATTAGACCGCGAATGCCTCCAGGCCGTCGAAGCTCCGGGACGCCTCCCTCCCCAGGGTGTTCCCCAGGAAGGCGTGCTCCCGGCTGTCCAGCACGATCGGCAGGTCCTGTTCGATGGGCAGGCCGGCGTGGTGCTCCCCCACCACGCAGGTGGGCAAGCCTGGCCTCGATCCCGTCGAGCTTGGCGTTCAGACGCTCCAGACCTCCTTGGCCAGGGTCCGGTGCAACATGCTGGTGAATTCGGACGCCCGGTAGGGCTGCCGGAGGATGCCGGCCAGCCCCTGGATGGCCAGGGTCCGGTCCGGGACCTCGAAGTGTCCGCCGAGGACCACCGGGACCTCGCGGTCGATGGCGCGCATCGCCCTGAAGGCCCGCTTCCCGCCGAGGGCCGGCATGGCGAAGCCCATGAGGACGAGGACCAGATCCCGGTGATGCTGCCGGAAGAGCGCGATGGCCTCCATGCCCCCTCCCGCCTCGAGGACGGAGAAGCCCAGATCCTCGGCCAGCGTCCGCACCCCCCGCAGCGCCTCGGGATCCTCGTCCACCATGAGGATGGCGCCGGAGCCCCGCTCCTGGACCCGGACCTCCAGGTCCTTGGCCGTCCGCGCCTCGGTCATGGCGGGCAGGTAGATCTTGAAGGAGGAGCCGCATCCGGGCCGGCTCCGGACGGTGAGCCCCCCGCCGTGGCTCCGGATGATCCCGATCACCGCGGCCAGGCCCAGGCCCCGACCGGTGAACTTGGTCGAGAAGAAAGGCTCGAAGATCCGGGCCAGGACCTCGGGGGCCATGCCCGCGCCCGAATCGGTCACCTCCAGGGTGGCGAAGCGGCCCGGGGCCGCCGGGAGCACCCAGTCCGGGGACTCCCCCCGGGCCTCCGGCAGCGCCTCCGACTGGGTCCGGACGGCGATGTGTCCGGGGGCGCCCTCAAAGGATTCGCTGGCGTTGGTGATGAGGTTCAGCAGGACCTGGAAGATCTGGGTGGCGTCCCCCTTCACGAAGGGCAGGCGTTCGGACAGATCGAACGCCAGGGTGACCGAACTCGGGATGGAAGCCTGGAGCAGGAGGCTGATCTCCTTGACCACCACGCCGAGGTCCACCTCGGCCAGGTCCTGGTGCCCCTTGCCCACGTAGGCCAGGAGCTGGCGCGTGAGGTCGGCGGCCCGGTGGGCGGTCTTCTCGATCACCGCGAAGTAGGGGGCCGCGTTGCCGTGCTCCTCCACCGCGGTGGCGCCCATGCTGGCATTGCCCAGGATCGCGGTGAGGAGGTTGTTGAAGTCGTGGGCGACCCCGCCCGCCAGGACACCCAGGGATTCCTGCTTCTGGACCTCCTGGAGCTGGCGCTCCATCCTGCTCAGGCGGGCGATCTCGGCGGTGGCGCGGTCGGCCTCCTCGGCCATGGACTGGGCCTTGACGGCCGCGATGACGAGGCATTCGTTCGCCTCCTGCAGCTGGGCGCGGGTCGTGCCGATGGCCTGGGCCACCGGCGCCACGGACCGGAGCCGGGACGCGAGGCGCCGGTCCACCTGGGCCAGGCGCCGGGGCAGAGCTCCGGGGCGACTGGCCCGGCGCCTGGAGCCGGCGTGGCGGGTGCGGGCCATCCCGGAGCCCTCCGGCCGGCCCCTCAGGGCCCTTGGAGCCGCCGGGACGGGCAGGTCGTCCGGGTGGGCCATGTCCGGCGCGAAGACCTGGACATTGTTGCGCCCCAGGGCTTTCGCGCGGTACATGGCGGCGTCCGCATGCCTGACGACGGCCTCGAGATCCTGGCCGTCGTCGGGATACCGGCTGATCCCGATGCTCAGGGTCACGGGGACCGGCCGCCCATCGATCATCTGGGGCCGGGCCATCGCGGCCAGGAACTTCCGGGCGATGAGGGCGGCGTCATCGAGGGCCTCCACCTCCGGCAGCAGGACGACGAACTCGTCGCCCCCCTGGCGGCAGAGGGTGTCGGAGGCCCGCAGGCAGGCCAGCAGGCGCTGGGCCACGGACTGCAGCACCTGATCGCCCAGGGTGTGCCCCAGGGTGTCGTTGATGAGCTTGAAGTTGTCGATGTCGAGGTACATGAGCGCCAAGCTCTTGCCGTTGCGCCGGGCCAGCGAGATGGCCTGGGTGAGGCGGTCGGTGAGCAGGGAGCGGTTGGGCAGCCCCGTCAGGAAATCATGCTCGGCGGCGTACGCGTGCCCGGCGGATTCGCTCTGGGCGGCCTCGGCCTGGCGCTGGGCCTCGACCGTGGCGAGCACGAGGCGCTCGTTGGCGTCCCGGAGGTCCACGCGTGTCGCGGGCATGGGCCCGCGTTCGTAGGCTGTCATGACTCTTTTCCGTTCCAGCATGGCCATTCCGGACCTCCTACCATGGCTCGGGTCCCGTCCCCGGCGGCTCGGGGCCGGTCGCCTTCCTGTGGGCGGGCTGGCCCCCGAGGAGCCCCTCGAACTCGGCCAGGCGCTTGCCGATGATGATGCCGCCGTCCGTGATCTCGTACTGCCGCAGCTGGTCGCTGTGGTCGCTGCCCCGGACCTTCACCACCGCCATCACCCGCCGCAGCCGGCTGCCGATCTCGACGTAGCGCTGGACGATGATCGCGTCCGTGAGGAAGGCGGAGCCGTAGGAGCTGAACCGCAGGTCGGTGAACCGGTCCTCCAGTTCCGCGGTCATCAGCACCGTCACCCCCATGCCTGAAAGCTGGGAGACCATGCGGAACAGGGACTCCTTGAATTCCTCCCGGAACGTCGGCGCCACCGCCAGCTCGAAGCCGGACAGGGAGTCCAGGACGACGCGCCTGGCCTTCAGCCGCCGGATGGCCTCCGCCAGGCGCTGGACGATCTCGTCGATGGAGAGGTCCGGCAGGCGCGTGTTGATGAGGCCGATCTTCCCGGCCCGGACCAGGTCGTCGATGGTGCGGGTCCAGGACTGGCTCGGGGTCTGCTCGAAGGCCACCATCACCCCCGGCTGGCCGAGGCGGACCCCCTCTTCCAGGAAGGCGGTGGCCAGGATGGTCTTCCCGGATCCCGAAGGCCCCGCCACCAGCAGGGAGTACCCCGCCGGGAGCCCCCCGCCCAGCATCTCGTCGAGGCCCGGAACGCCCATCGCCAGGCGGCGCCGGAGGTGCGGACCCGGGTCAGCGGCCTGCAGGGACCCGTCGTCCGCGGAGATCACGGCCGAAGGATAGACCTCGATGCCGGCTTCGGCGATGCGGAAGGAATGGATTCCCGGGCAGGTGGCCTGGCCCCTCATCTTCTGGATCTGGAGCTTGCGGACGATGGAGTTCCGGAGGACGCTCTGGGAGAGCACGAAAATGCCGTCGGCCACGGTCAGGGTGGAGGTGTTCCCGCCCTCGGACGGCGGGTCCCCGATGAGGAAGGACGTGATCTGCCAGCTGCTCAGCTGCATCCCGAGCCGGTGGGCGAATTCGTCCGAATGGGATCCGCCGATGCTGCCGATCAGGGACCGCACGGAATCCATGAACACCAGTCCCGGGGCGTGGTCCAGGACCTCCTGCATGATGCGCGCCAGGACCTTCTGGTAGTCCCCGGTGCCCAGCTCGCCGGCCAGGCTCACGAAGCGTACCGACGTGTTGATCATGGCGGCATCGAAGAAGGCGAACTGCTGCTGGTAGCGCAGCATCTTGAGCGGGGACTCCCCCAGGACCGTGAAGTAGAGCGCGGGGCGGGCCTCGGTGGCTAGGGAGAACATCAGCTGGTGGGCCAGGGTGGTCTTTCCGGTTCCAGGCTGGCCGACGATGAGGTTGAAGGAGAATTCGGGGAGGCCGCCGCCCAGGACGGCATCGAGTCCAGGCACGCCGGTGGGCAGGCGCTTGATGGTCACGTTTCGGGTCATGGGGCGGACTCCTTGGATGCGGGTGGGGACGGGACGCGCCAGACGGGATCCAGCAGCCGCCGGGCCAGGCCCGGCCCCACCAGGGTCTCCAGCAGTTCCGCGAAGGCAGCCAGGAGCTCGACGCTGGCCTCGGCCGCGGCATCCGGATCGCGGGCCGCCAGGCAGTCTGCGAAGGCTTCCGCAGGGAAGGCGCCATCGGGCGCTTCCGGCCCGGCCGCCAGCCATGGGAATTCCCCCTGGGCCAATTGGATGGAGCGCCGGAAGAGGGAATCCACGCCGCGCGGGCCGATGATCGGCGCCAGCTGCGCCACCACCCGGGTCCAGGCGCGAACCGAGGCCGACGCCACGCTCGCGGAATCGGAAGGGGCGCCGGGAGCCACGATGACTCCGCGGACCAACCCACGCAGCGCCTCGGGATCTCGAACCATAGCGTTTGTCTCCACCCCTCCATCGCACGAATTGGGCCATGAATTTAAGTCAAATTATTTCTGTTTTAGGGTTGGAACATGGAGGATTTCCCTCCGGCAGGGGGATCAGAATGGTTGGGTTGATCCTTCAATTGGAACGAACGGGGCCCGGTGGCGATTCCGTCGATTTGAAGGCGGCCATCCATCACCCTGATTGGAAGCCCCGCCCGCCCGGGCCCTTCGGCCTACATCCAGAGGCGTTAACGGATGGCCCGGATTTTGCTCCCCCACCCTGCCACGTCTTCGGGAGGCACGGACCACCATGAGCAGCGGAATCATCGAACCTGGACTGTCCAGCGAAGCGCACAACATCCACCGGGCCCTGGCCAGCCTGCAGGAGGAGCTCGAAGCCATCGACTTCTACCACCAGCGCGTGGACGTGGCCCGGGACGAGTCCCTGAAGGCCATCCTGGCCCACAACCGCGACGACGAGATGGAGCACGCCATGATGCTGCTGGAATGGCTGCGCCGGGCCATGCCCGAATTCGACCCCCAGATGCGCAAGTTCCTGTTCTCCACGGGGGACCTGGTGGCCCTGGCCGCCCGGAAGGCGGAACCCGGGGCCCAGGGGCTCGGGCTGGGACTTGGAACCACGAAGTGATTGGGCGTCCAGCCCGGGAGGGAAATCCATGACCGATCTGTTCAGGCGCGCAATGGCGCCCATCGTCGACAAAGCTTGGGAAGAGATCGACCTCCACTGTTCCCGGATCCTGAAGGGCAACCTGTCGGGACGGAAGGTGGTGGACTTCGTCGGTCCCCTCGGAATGGCCTTCGCGGCCGTGAACCTCGGCCGGCTGACCGCCAGCGGCCCGGCCGCGGGCGAGGTGGCCTGGGGCCTGCACCGCGTCCTGCCCCTCGTGGAGATCCGCGTCCCCTTCACCCTGGGGATCTGGGAACTGGACGACGTGGAGCGCGGCGCGAAGAACCCCGACCTGAAGGCCCTGGGCGAAGCCGCCCGCAAGGCCGCGGCCTTCGAGGAGCAGGCCATCTACCGGGGCTTCCCCGGAGGGTGCATGCTCGGGATGCTGGAAGCCTCCCCCCATCCGCCGGTGCCCCTGCACGCCGACCCCAACCGGCTCACCGAATCCGTGGAAACCGCCCTGCTGGCCATCCAGGAGGCTGAGATCGGCGGCCCCTTCGCCCTGGTGCTCGGCACGGCGCCCTACAAGAGCCTGATGGTGGGCAGCCCCAAGGCCTACCCTCTGCGCCAGCGCGTCGAGGCGATGGTCACCGGGGGCATCCACTGGAGCCCGGCGCTGGAGGGCGGCGCCCTGCTGTCCCGCCGGGGCGGGGACTTCGAACTGACCGTGGGCCAGGACCTGGCCATCGGCTACAAGAACCACGACGCGCGGGAGGTGCACCTCTACCTCACCGAATCCTTCGCCTTCCGGGTCCTGGAACCGGCCGCGGCCGTGGCCCTGGAGCTGGTCGACGGCTAGCTCCGGTTCAGGTTCGCCGAGAAAAAAAGGGGTGTCCAGGGACACCCCTTGGGTTTCAAGCCTCACTCAGCTCTTGCGACTCCCGGCCACCAGCAGGCCGACGCCCGCCAGCACCGCCACCGCGCCCAGGATGGGCTGCAGGGGGACCGTCCGGGTCCGGTCGGCCGTGATCCGGATGGGCCCGGCATCCACCACCTTCTCCCGGCTCGTATAGGAGAAACCCTGGTAGATGAAGACCAAGGCGCCGCCCACGATCAGGATGACGCCGATCAGGCTGGCCGGTTTCATCGGTGGTACCCGCCCCGGCGGCGGGTCTCGTGCGGCCAGTGGGAGCGGGGCAGTTCCCGGCGGGCGCCATCCAGCCTGTCGGAGTAGTACCAGCGGTCGTCCGTGTAGAAGTAATGGTAGCCGCCCTGGGCGTAGTACGAATCGTCACCCAGTTCGACGACGGTCGGAAGGATCGGGACGACCGACAGGCCGCCATCAGGCCGGGCGGTCACCATGCAGCCCGTGACCACCAGGGCCATGGGCACCAGGAAAGCCAGTTTCAGATTCATCGCAGTTCCCCTTGGGACGGGGCGGCACCCGTGCGCTCCCGGCTGGAGCCCCGGTTGGCCGTCCCGGTGGTTGGTAAGGTCCATCCTTTGAAGGCCCTGGCGCGAATCGGAAGGGCCTGCCCAACGGGAGCAATCCCCAGGCCACGATCTAAGCAATCTATTTACATATGTTTATAGCGATCGAGCCGGCCGCTGGAACCAGCGGAGCATCACAATGATCGATCCGTTCACTCAATCCGGAGCAGCGGGCCGTCAGGAAGCGGCCGCCTCCCCCTCGAACTGGAGCCGCACCAGCTTGGCGTAGGTGCCGCCCTGCTCCATGAGGCCGTCGTGGCTGCCCCGCTCCACCAGCTGCCCCTGGTCCATGACCCAGATCTCGTCGGCGTCCTTGATGGTGCTGAGGCGGTGGGCGATGGTGAAGGTGGTCAGGCGGTGGCTCACGCGCTCGATGACCTGCTGGATCTTGTGCTCGGTCTCGCTGTCGATGTTGGCGGTGGCCTCGTCCAGCAGCAGGATCTCGGGCTCCTGGTAGAGCATGCGCGCGAAGGCCACAAGCTGGCGCTCGCCGGCGGAGAGCTTCTGGCCCCGCTCCCCCACCTGGGTCAGGAGGCCCATGGGCAGGCGCCCCACCAGGTCCTCCAGCTGGCTCTGCTCGAGCACCGAGGCCAGGCGCTCGGCGTTGAAGGGCCGGCCCAGCACGATGTTCTCTTCCAGGGTCCCCGAGAAGATGAAGACGTCCTGGAGCACCAGGCCGAAGAGGCCCCGCAGGCGCTTGAGGCCGGCTTCCCGCACGTCCACGCCGTCCACCGTGACGCTGCCCCCGTCCACGTCGTAGAACCGCATGAGCAGGTTGATGAGCGTGGACTTCCCGGCCCCGGTGTGGCCCACCACCGCCACGCGCCGGCCCTTGGGGATGACGCCCGAGAGGTCCCGCACCACCTTGCGGCCCCCGGCCTCGTAGGCGAAGGTGACGCCCTCCAGGCGCACCTCCTTCGTGAAGGCCACCTGCCTGGGCTCGGCCACTTCGCGGATCTCGTCCTGGTTGTCCAGGAGCTTGAAGATGCGCTCGCTGGAGGCCAGGGCGGTCTGCATCACGTTGTAGCGTTCCGCCAGTTCCCGGATGGGCCGGAAGAAGCGCCCCGACTGCTGGATGAAGGCCAGCAGCAGCCCCAGGGTGAGGGTGCCGGCCTTCAGCTTGTAGCCGGAATAGAGGATCAGCGCGGCCAGGGTGCCGTTGGTGATGAACTCCACCACCGGGAAGAACACCGCGTACGCGAAGATCGTGCGCAGGAACGCGTCCAGGTACTTCTGGTTCAGGTCGCCGAACAGCGCGCGGCTCGCGGCCTCCTGGGCGTTCATCTGCACGAGCGACATGCCCGAGAGCTGCTCGGCCAGGTAGGCCTGGATGGCGGCGTAGCGGCCCTGCGTCTCGCGGTAGGCGGCCGACGCGTAGCGGCGGAAGATCTCGGTGGACAGCAGCAGGAGCGGCATGATCCCCACCGCCACCAGGGCCAGCCCCACGTGCTTGCTGAACATCCAGAGAACGATGGCCGTCAGGGAAAGGGCGTCCCCCACGATGGCCACGAAGCCCGACGAGAACATTTCATTGAGGTTCTGAACATCGCTGATGACCCGGGTCATGAGCCGGCCCACGGGGTTTCGGTGGAAGAAGTGGGTGCTGCGCTTCATGAGGTGGCGGAACACCTGCATGCGCAGGTCCAGCATGGCCATCTGGCCCACCCAGGCCAGGAGGCCGTAGCGCACCACCTGCACCACGAAGCCCAGCAGGACGAAGCCCAGGAAGGCGGCCACCAGGGGGCCCGAACCCCGCAGGGTCCCCTGGGCCAGGTGGTGGTCGATCAGGCGCAGCGTGAACTCCGAGGGGAGCACGTCCAGCGCCGCCCCCGCCGCCATGAGCACCAGGAGGGCGCAGAGGCCCGCCCAGTAGGGGCGGAGGTAGCCCACGAGGCGCACCAGCAGGGCCTTGCGCCCGGGTTGCTCCTCGACCTGGTCGGACTGGAAAAAACTACTGGAAGAATCAGCCATGAAACCATTCTTTCATGATTGCTGTCATGCCATCATGTTTGATCCGCATGTGCGGATCTATTCAAATTCCCGGGGAAAGCCCCGAATTCAGGATGGCAGCCATGATGCGATGTGCCGTTTTCATCGATGGTAACAATATCTTCCATTCCGCACGGCAGCTCGGCTTTGAGGTGGACTACAGCCGCCTGCTAGCTCTTCTGGTCGGCAGGGACCGGGAGCTTCTCCGGGCTTTCTTCTACACCGGCGTGGACGAGACCGCGGACCGCCAGCGGGGCTTCCTCCACTGGATGCGCCGCAACGGCTTCCGGGTGGTGCAGAAGCCCGTGAAGCTCGAGCGCGACGGCACCCGCAGGGCGCGCCTGGAAGTGGAGATCACCACGGACATGATGAACTACGCCGACAAGGTGGACCTCATCATCCTGGTGAGCGGCGACGAGGACTTCGCCTACCCCCTCCAGGCCCTGGCCCAGAACGGCGTCCGGGTCGAGGTGGCCGGGTTCAGGTCCGCCATGGCCAACAAGGTCATGGACGTGGCCGACCGCTACATCGAACTGGACCTCCTGGGGGACCGCTTCCGCAAGGAAGCCGGCAGCGACGACGACGCGGACGAATACCGGGAAAAGCTCTAGATGCGCCCAATCCTCCTCTCCTGCCTGACCCTCGTCCTCGCGGGCCAGAGCCCGGAGGAGCGCATGCGCCGGGACCTGACGTTCCTGGCCTCCCCGGCCCTGGACGGGCGCGGCAACGGCACCCCCTCCCTGGACGCCGCCGCGGAGTACGTGGCCGCAAGCTACCGCAGCCTCGGGCTCAGCCCCGAGGTGCAGCGCTTCCCCTTCGTGGCGCGGATCCGGCGCGCCGAGAGCCTGGCGGCCCTGGGCGGCAGGCCCCTGGCCTGGGGCAAGGACATCGAGGCCGTGGGCTTTTCCGGCGACGGCGCCCTGAAGGACCTGCCCCTGCGCTTCGCGGGCTACGGCATGAAGGCCGGCGACTACGACGACCTGGGCGGCCTGAAGGGCCAGGGCGCCGTGATCTTCCGCAAGGTCCCCGACCTGCCGGTGTTCAAGACGGCCCGGCGCATGGAGACGTCGCTCCCCGTGCGCATCCAGAAGCTCCAGGCCGCCGGCGCCGTCCTCGTCATCATCGCGGAGGAGGGGGACGCCCCCGCGCCCCTCCAGAAGGAGGAGGGCCCCAATGCCGTCGGCGTGCCCGTGGTGAGCGTGCCCATGGCGGCCTTCGCCGGCGTGCTGGACCTGCCCGCCCTCAAGGCCCGCATCGCCCAGACCGGAAGGGCCCAGGAGGCCCCGGTCCCCGCGGCCCGCTTCGACCTGACCCTCAGGCTCGCCCGCGAGGAGGCCCAGGTGCCCAACCTCACCGTGCGCCTCCCGGGCACGGACCCCGCGCTCAAGGACGAGTACATCGCCGTGGGCGCCCACATGGACCACCTCGGCCACGGCGAGCGCCACAGCATGGGGGGCTCCGCCGCCCGCGGCCAGGTGCATCCCGGCGCCGACGACAACGCCTCCGGCACGGCCATGGTCATGGAGCTGGCCCGCCACTTCAAGGCCCATCCCGCCCCGCGCCCCATCGTCTTCCTGCACTTCGGGGGCGAGGAGGAGGGCCTGCTGGGCTCGGCCGA
This sequence comes from Geothrix sp. 21YS21S-2, assembly GCF_030846775.1. Lineage (NCBI taxonomy): Bacteria > Pseudomonadati > Acidobacteriota > Holophagae > Holophagales > Holophagaceae > Geothrix > Geothrix sp. 21YS21S-2. Next base: position 139,026 of record NZ_CP132910.1, on the reverse strand, counting down.
GTGGATCAAGCGCCCCGCGGTGCCGCTGGCTTCCGTGAAGTTCATGGTCAACCTGGACATGGTGGGGCGCCTGGATCCCGTGAACCCGACCCTCAACATCGCGGGCCTGGGCGCGCCCAAGGCCGCCGTCGCCCGGGCCGGGACCCACGCCCCCCAGGGCGTGAAGCTGGGCGGCGACACCGGGGTGGCCGTGGGCGGCTCGGACCATATGTCCTTCTCCGCCGCGAAGATCCCCACGTTCTTCTTCTTCACCGGCCTCCACGGCGACTACCACCGGCCCACGGACACCTCCGACCGCATCAACTACCCGGCCATGGCCCAGGTGGAGACGATGGTGGAGAAGGTCGTCGGGGACCTGGCCGCCGGTCCCGTGCCCGCCTTCGACCCCGAGACCGCCAAACTGGCTTCGGGCGGCGAGCGCAACGCGCTGGCGGTGTATTTCGGCATCCTCCCGGACTTCGCGGAATGCCCGGACGGCTTCCGCATCGGCGGCACCATGGCCGGCACCACGTCGGAGGCCGTGGGCCTCAAGGCCGGCGACATCATCGTGAAGTTCGGCGACGTGACCGTGAAGAACATCTACGACTACATGGCGGCCCTCGGGACGTACAAGCCCGGCCAGAAGGCCGTGGTCAAATGGCTGCGCGCGGGCGCGGAAATGCAGGCCGAGGCCTCGCTGAAAGGCCGCTGAATGGAGATCGCCCTGCCGGACGGCTTCCCCACCCGCGTCTTCGTGGAGGAGAAACCCGCCCCGGGACTGCTTCCTTCCGGCGCCTGGACCCTGGTGGGCGACGAGGCCGTGCGCGCCTCCTGGCGCGAGGCCGGCATGCCGGAGCCTCCGGGCGCGCTGTGGGTCCCCGTCTCCGAGGCCGGCAAGCGCCTGGCCGCCCTCATCCCCTGGCTGGAGGCCTGGGCCGCCATCCCCCTGGACCGGCAGTCCACCGTGGTGGCGGTGGGCGGGGGCGTCCTCACGGACATGGCGGGCCTGGGGGCGGCCCTCTACATGCGGGGCATCGCCTGGCAGGCCTGGCCGACCACCCTCCTGGCCCAGGTGGACGCGGGCCTGGGCGGAAAGACCGCCTGCGACCTGGAGGCCGGCAAGAACCTGGCCGGCGCCTTCCATCCCCCCTCCCGGTTCGTGGCCTGCCGGTCCTTCCTGGAGACCCTGCCCGTGCGCCAGCTTGAATCCGGGGCCTGGGAGCTCTTCAAGATGGCCCTGGTGGAGGGCGACCTGGCCTGGGCGGAGGACCTCCTCGCCCCCGGCGTGCCCTCCCCGGAATCCCTGCTCCGGGCCCTGCGGGCCAAGGCCTGGATCGTCCACCGCGACCCGAGGGAGGCCGGGGAGCGCCGCCTCCTGAACCTGGGGCACACCCTGGGCCACGCCCTGGAGGCCGCCTCGGGCTACCGGCTCCTGCACGGCGAGGCCGTGGGTCTGGGCACCCTGGCGGCCTGCGCCCTGGCGGACCAGGAGGGCCTGGGGCCCTTCCCGCCTGCGTTCCTGGCGCGCGCAGCCTCCCGCATGAGGCACCTCCTGCCCGCCGTCCCGCCCTGGGAGGCCTGCCTTCCCTTGCTCCGGGTTGACAAAAAGAGCGCGTCCCCGGGGCCCGGCGGCGGATCGGCGATACACTGCATCCTGCCCCGTCCCGGCGCCGCGGCGGAACAGAAGGTGCTCCCCCCCGAAGCCTGGCGCGGCCCCCACGAGCGCATGACCACCCTCCTCATCGACCCCGAGATGCCCACGTGACGAACAAGCTGCTTCCCGCCCTGGCCCTGATGACGCTGATCGGGACCGGCGCTCCCGCCTTCTCCGAGGACGATCCGAGGGCGCTCATGCTCCAGGCCCGGTCCATGCAGCGCCGGGGCGGCGGCGACGACCCCAAGGGCGCGGCCGCGCTCTACCGCAAGGTCATCGCCCTGATGCCCGGGAGCTCCCAGGCCCAGCTCCGGCTTTCCGAGGCCATTCTCGAATCCGGGGACCTGGAGGGCGCCGTCGCCCCCGCGGTCAAGGCCGCCGAGCTGGACCCCCGCAGCGGGGAGGCCGCGGCCCACCTCGCCCTTCTCCGCTACTACCTCAGCCAGGGCAGCCCCGGCGCCCAGGTCCAGGCCGCCCGCGCCCTCAAGAGGGCCACCGCCCTCCTGCCCAACGACGCCGAGATGTGGACGCGCCTGGCGGAGATCGAGGAGAACGAGAAGGACGAGGAGGGCGCCCTTCAGGCCTGGCTCGCCGTGGGCCGGCTGCACCCCTTCCCCAGCTACAAGGGAAAGCTGCTCTACGAGTACGCCTACGAGCGCGCCGTGGAGCTCGCCATGAAGCGCAAGCAGTACGAGGCCCGCCGGGAGGCGGTGCTCGCGCTCTGCTCCCGTCCCAATCCCGACCAGCGGTACCTGCGCATGCTCGAGGAGCTGGCCCGGGACCAGGTGGACGCGGGCTTCCTGGGCCACGCCGAGGAGAGCTTCACGCGCCTGGCCCAGTTCGTGCCGCAGGAGCCCGCCATCTGGGAGAACATCGCCCTGGTGCAGCTGCGCACCTCCCGGTTCGACGTGGCCCTGGCCACCCTGGAGAAGGCCGAGGCCCTCCACACCTCCATGCGGATCTCCTTCAACATCGGCCTCTGCCTCATGAAGGTGGGCCGGCTCCAGGAGGCCGAGGCGAGGTGGAAGGCCCTGCTCCCCTCCATCCAGGAGGCCAAGCCCGAGGATCCCACCCTGGCGCTGCCGGTCAAGGTGCTCTACGCCTCCTGCCTGCTCATGGAAGGCCGCGCGAGGGACCTCCTCGACGTGGTCCGGACCTGGCCGGAGGCCGCCACCAACGCGGAGCTGGCCTCCCTCCAGGCCCAGGCGCTCATCCAGCGCGGCGACTGGAAGCCGGCCCGGAACCTCCTGCGGGAGGGCATCCAGCGGTTCCCCAAGCAGGACCTGTTCAAGAAGGCCTCCCGCATCCCCCCCGGGACCTTCGAGGAGGGGATGATCTTCAAGTCCGAGTCCCGCGGCGCCCTGACCCAGCTCGACCAGGAGGCCATGGCGGTGCTCTGGTCCGAGTTCAACGCCTGGGACAAGTGCCTGGCCGCGGTGCGCGCCGCCCGCAGGACGGGTCCCGTGCGCAACGTCGACCTTCTCCTGCTGGAAGCCAACGCCCTCGAGAGCCTCGGCCAGGATGACCAGGCCATGACCGTGCTGCGCGAGGGCCAGCGGCTGGATCCCGCCAACCCCACCCTCCAGAACAACCTCGGCTACCTCCTCCTGGAGAAGGGCGGCGACCTCACCGAAGCCGCGCGCCTCATCCAGGCGGCCCTGGAGAAGGAACCCGGCAACAGCTCCACCATGGACAGCTGGGGCTGGGCCCTCTACAAGCAGGGCAGGTTCAAGGAGGCCGAGGAGGCGCTGCGCAAGGCCTCGGCCATCAGCCCCTACAGCCCCGAGATCCACAAGCATCTGGGCGAGGCCCTCCTGAAGCTGGACCGCCTCCAGGAAGCCCTGGACGAGTGGGAGCGGGCGCTGGCCTTCGTCTTCCCCGACCGCAAGGGCCTGGAAAAGCAGGTGCTCGATCTGCGGACGCGGGTGGCCCGCAACCGCAGCGCGGCCCTGGCGGAGGCCGGGCCCGTCCCCGAGCCGGACGACGCCGGCGCGGACGACGACGGACCGGATCCGCTATGAGGGGTCTCGTCGCCGCGGCCTGCCTCGCCCTCCCCCTCTGCGCCCAGGCCCCCCCCGTGAAGGCCCAGTACGCCTGGGGCTATGCCAGCCCCGACGGCCAGGGCAAGGGCACCCTCAACGTCCTCCTGGACCCCGCCACCGGCAGGACCATCGTCGAGCTGCAGGGCCTGGGCGAGCGCCTCCTCCTCCTCGAGGGCAACCCCAAGGACGGCTTCCACCTGCAGATCCCCCGCCGGGAGGTGGACCAGAGGGCCCCCTCCCTGGCCGGGCTCAGCCTGCCCTTCCTTCCCAGGCTGGGCAGCCCCGAAGGCCTCTACCAGCTCCTCACCAAGGGCGAGGCCGCCGGCGTGAAGGTCACCAGCAGGGACAAGGACGGCCCGGTGAAGATGCGCTACCAGGGCGTGGACGAGAACGGCAAGGAGCTGACGGTATGGCTCACGCGCACCCGTTGGGAGCGCGGCTAGTGTAGGCCGCCAGAAGAACAGGTAACACCTTGTCCCCCCCCTTCGCCTCGGGTCCAGTTCAGGGCTTGGTGTTGACGAGTCGCTTGGTGCCCCCGTCCTTGAGGGGCCAGTTATGAAAATTGATCAGCAGGCCCACTTCGAAATTTGCAAAGTGGAGGCAACTATTCAGTTGGGCGAAGTCGGCATCCGAAAACTTCGCAATGGCCTTCGCCTCGACGACCACCTTGTGGTCCACCACGATATCCATGATGTAGGCATTCTCGACGCACAATTCCTTGTAGGTGATGTCGAGGTGAACCTCGCGTAGGGCCTCGTGTCCGGCCAACCTGAGTTCATGGGCGAGGCAAGCCTTGTAGGCATTTTCCAGGAGTCCAGGCCCCAGAACTATCTGCACCCTGATGGCAGCGAGGATGATGGCTTCGGTGATATCTCGATGGGGATAGTTGTCGCCCCAATCTTCGCCCCAATGCCGACCCATGACTTCCTCCTTCGGGTCAGGAGTGCGCTCAATCACGCCGGGACGTTCAGGCCAGAATTCTTTCCTCGGTATCCTCGGCCTCCTCGGCGCCTCGGCGATGGGCTTTTCGACGGGTGCTTCGGCGCATGTAATCTTTGCGCCGACTGATACTTGAGAAAGCCATCGCCGAGGCGCCGAGGAGGCCGAGGATACCGAGGAAAAGAAAAAGGCAGGTTCGCCGTCAACCCTTGGCAGAGGCCGTCCGAATGGCCGCGAGGGCCTGCCGTGCTCGTGTCACCTTGGCGAGGATATCGTTCGGGGACGCGGTCCAAACAAATGGTTTCGGAGCGGCATTGTGTCTCGCGATATAGGTGTGGATCGCTGCTTCGAGTTCCGGGACGGATCTGAAAATACCCCTTCGGATGCGGTTCTCCGTGATGTCCCGGAAAAATCGCTCCACCATGTTCAACCACGATGAACTGGTGGGGGTGAAGTGAACGTGGACCCTCGAATGGCCTTTCAACCAGCTTTTGACCGCCGGATGTTTGTGGGTGGCGTAGTTGTCGCAAATGATGTGCAGAGCGAGTCGCTTCGACGTACCCCGCTCAAGCCGCTTGAGGAACTTCAGCCACTCCTCATGGCGATGACGTGGCATCGTGGCCGAGATCACCGTACCATCCAGCGTGTTCATGGCCGCAAAGAGGGTGGTCGTTCCATTGCGCTTGTAGTCGTGCGTCATGGTGCCGCAGCGACCCTTCTTCATCGGTAGGCCAGGCTGAGTCCGGTCCAGGGCCTGAATCTGGCTCTTCTCATCTACGCTCAGCACGATGACATGCTCCGGAGGGTCCAGATACAGGGCCACGATGTCCACCAACTTCTCTTCGAAATGAGGATCGTTGCTTAACTTGAAACCAACGGTGCGGTGCGGCTTGAGGCCATTCTGACGCCAAATGCGTCCCACCGTGCTCTCGCTCACCCCGGTGGCCTGCGCCATGGAGGCCCGGCTCCAGTGCGTGGCATTGACGGGCTGTTCCTGCGTCGTCTTATGGAGCACCTCTTGCCCCTTCAAAGCAATCACCCAAGACTTCCGGCCTCGACCTGGGCGTTCCCTCTCGAGGCCATCGAAGCCCGCTTCCTCCCATCGCTTGAGGCATTGCCAAGCAGTCCGATGATCACAGCCCAAAGCCTGGCCGATGTCACGAAAGGACTCGCCAGAAGCTCGATGAAGAACAATCTTGGCCCGCAGGACGCTGCGCGCAGGCAAGGTCCGGCTCCGCGCCATTTCCTCAAGGCGTCTGAATTGCTCCACAGTTAGATCAACTCGCCCCACTTGCGCCAAAGTTCTCACCTGCCGCTTGGATGCGACGAGCTGTATTGGCGTTACAGGTATTTCTGGCGGCCTACACTAGGAGGCTGTGCATGGACGAGGACCGCCAGGGCATCATCGACGCCGAGCACCTGCGCCTGCTGGCCCTGGGCTGGCGGATCTCGGCCGGGATCAGCGCGTTCATCTCCCTCTTCGGCCTGCTCTACGTGGCCATCGGGGTCCTCCTCTCCACCGTGCTCTCCCACCTGCCCCAGACCGGCCACGGCGGCCCGCCGCCCCCCGCCGTCGTGGGGTGGATCATGGGCTGCTTCGGATTCGCGTTCTTCCTTCTCTCGGCGGCGCTGGCGGTCCTCAAGTTCTACGTGGCCAGGAACCTGGACCGGAGGAAGGCCCGCACCTTCTGCCAGGTGGTGGCCGGCCTTTGCTGCCTGGGCATCCCCTACGGCACGATCCTGGGCGCGTTCACGTTCATCGTGCTGAGCCGGATGACGGTGAGGGACCTGTTCGCTACCAGATCCTGACCCGGTCCTTGGGCTCCAGGTAGAGCTTCTGCCCCGCCTTCACCCCGAAGGCCCGGTACCAGTCATCCAGGTTGCGCACCGCATCGGCCCGGTACTCGTCCGGCGCGTGGCCGTCCGTGAGGACCTGCTGGCGCAGGGCCGGCTCGCGCCGCTTCTCCCGCCAGGACTGGGCGAAGCTCAGGAAGAACTGCTGGTCGCCGGTGAAGCCCTGGCGCACCGGGTCGGGCCTGCCGCCCAGGGACAGGTGGTAGGCGTCGAACGAGGCCGCGAGGCCGGCCACGTCGGCGATGTTCTCGCTGAGGGTCAGGGCGCCGTTGACGGCGAGGTCGGGAAGGGGGCGGTAGGCGTCGTACTGCCTGACCAGCTGCGCCCCGGAAGCCTTGAAGTGGGCGAAGTCCTCGGGGGTCCACCAGTTGCTCAGGCGCCCCCGGGCGTCGAAGAGGGCGCCGGTGTCGTCGAAGCTGTGGCTGATCTCGTGGCCGATGGTGGCGCCGGTGGCGCCGTAGTCCAGGGCCTCGGCCCGTGCCGGGTCGAAGAAGGGCGGCTGGAGGATGGCGGCGGGGAAGTTCAGGGCGTTCATGGCCGGCAGGTTCACGGCGTTGACGGTCTGGGGGGTCATGACCCACTCGCCGCGGTCCACGGGCCTGCCGAGCTTGGCGAGGTTCCGGCGGTACTCGAACAGGTCGGCGCGCTCGGCGTTGCCGAAGGCGTCGCCGGGCACGACCTTGAGGCCGGCGTAGTCCGCCCAGCGGTCCGGGTAGCCCACCCCCACCTTCAGCACGGCGAGCTTGGCCTTGGCCTTGGCCTTGGTCCCGGGGGCCATCCACTCCAGGGCGTCGATGCGGCGCGCGAAGGCGGCCAGGATGTTCTTGACCATGGCCTGCGCCCGGGCCTTCTCGGCGGCGGGGAAGTGGCGCCTGACGTAGAGCTTGCCCACGGCCTCGCCCAGGGCCGCGTTGGTGGCGTCCACCCCGCGCTTCCACCGTTCGCGCAGCTCCGGCGTGCCCTGGAGCACCCGGCCGTGGAAGGCGAAGGACGCCTCCACGAAGGCCCGGGACAGATTGGGGGCGGCCTTCTCGATGGCGTGGAAGGCCAGCCAGTCCTTCCAGACATCGAGCGGCTCGGCCGCGACGAGCGCCGACAGCCCGATGAGGGCCGAGGGCTGCCACACCACGAACGTCCTTCGCCCTTCCAGCCCCGCGGCCCGGAAGAAGGCCTCCCAGTCCAGCCCCGGGGCCCGGGTGCCGAAGTCCTCCCGTTTCCAGTGGTTGTTCCCCTTCTGGACGTCGGCGGTGTCGAGGTTGTCCACGTGGATCCGGGCGATGCGCCCCTCCAGGGCCAGGATGCGCGCGGCCCTGGCGGCGGCGTCCTCGATCCCGGCCAGCCTCAGCATCGTCTCGATGTGGGCCAGGTAGTGGGACCGGGTCCCCTTCATGACCTCCGAGTCCGACAGGTAGTACTCCCGGTCCGGAAGGCCCAGGCCCCCCTGGAGGAGGAAGGGCGAATAGCGGGCGGGATCGTCCAGGTCCTGGGCCACCCACAGGCCCAGCAGGTTCGGGGTGGCGTAGTCGGAGTTGTTGAGGACGTCCACGTCGGCGCGCAGGGTGCGCCCCAGGGCCCCGGCCAGGGCCCGGGGGCCGTCCACGGCCCGGATGCGGGCCAGGGCGGGCTGGAGGGGCCTCGCGCCCAGCGCCTCGATGGCGGCCTCGTCCATGAAGCTGGCGTAGAAGTCGCCGATCTTGCGGGCCTCGGTGCCGGGCCGGGCCTTGACTGCCGCCTTGACGATGGCCGCGGTGCGCAGGGCCGTGAGCTCGGCCAGCTGGGTCCCGACGCCGGTGGAGCTGCGGTCGGGAGGGATGGCGGCGGCGCGCAGCCAGGCGCCGTTGGCGAAGGCGAAGAAGTCGTCGCCCGGGACCTTCGTGCGGTCCATGCCCTGGAGATCCAGGCCCTGGGGCCCGGCGTAGGCCACGAGGGCCGGAAGCGCGGCGAGGACCGGGAGACGCACGGTCCTAGTCCCTCACGATGCGGGTGCCGACCTTGGCGTAGTCCTCCCGCTCCAGGGCCTCGGGGCTGGTGATCAGCACCTCGTGGCCGCCGGAGGCCAGGAAGGCCAGGGCGGATTCGATCTTGGGTCCCATGGAGCCGGCGGGGAACTGGCCATCCGCCAGGTGCTTGGCGGCCTCGGTGGCCGTGAGCCGGTCCACCCAGCGCTGCGTGGGCTTGCCGAAGTCCAGGGCGACCTTGGGCACGCCGGTGAGGATGACGTAGGTGTCGGCCTTGAGCTTTTCGGCCAGCAGGGAGGAGAGGCGGTCCTTGTCGATGACGGCCTCCACGCCCACCAGGTACCCCGAGGCGTCGCGGATGACCGGGATGCCGCCCCCACCCCCGGCGATGACGCAGTGGCCGGCCTCCAGCAGGAGCTTGACGGCCTCCAGCTGGACGATCTCCACGGGCTTGGGGCTGGGGACCACCTTGCGCCACCCGCGTCCGGAGTCCTCCTTCATGTGCCAGCGCTTCTGGGCCTGCAGCTCCTTGGCGCGGTGCTCGCGGTAGAAGGGGCCCACGGGCTTGGTGGGGTTCTGGAACCCGGGGTCGTCCTTGTCCACCACCACCTCGGTGAGGATGGTGGTCACGGGCACCTGGAGGTTCAGGAAGCCCAGGCGGTTGATGAGCATGCGCTCGATCATGTAGCCCATGGAGCCCTGCGTCATGGCGTCGCAGATGTCGAGGGTGTAGGGGGGGATGCGGTTGGCGGCCTCCTCCTGCTGGATGAGGATGTTGCCCACCTGGGGACCGTTGCCGTGCACCACGCAGAGGGCGTAGCCGGCCTTGATGACGTTGCCGAACATCTCCGCGGTCTGCCTCGCGTTCTCCAGCTGCTCCTCCTGGACTCCGAGCTGCTTCTCCTGCAGGAGCGCGTTGCCGCCGATGGCGATGAGAGCGATTTTGCGGGTCATGGTCATCCCAATGAAAACGTTGATTCTACTTAGGCCTTCCCAGGAAGCAAGGACCTTGGGCACAACCTCCCCGGGCCCGGGGGACATTCGCCCCTGACGGATCGCCGGATCCAGGGTAAAATCCAGGTTTTCTGCGGATTCCCATGCACATCCAAGAACTGATCCTCCGACTGCAGCGCTTCTGGGCCGACCGGGGGTGCCTCATCGGCCAGCCCTACGACCTCGAGAAGGGCGCCGGCACGATGAACCCCCTCACCTTCTTCGGCGCCCTGGGCGCCAAGCCCTGGAACGTGGCGTACGTGGAGCCCTCCCGCCGCCCCAGCGACGGCCGCTACGGCGAGAACCCCTTCCGCCTCTACAAGCACCTGCAGATGCAGGTGCTCCTCAAGCCCTCCCCGGCGCGGGTGCAGGACCTCTACATCGAGAGCCTCGAGGCCATGGGCGTGGACCTGCGCAAGCACGACCTGCGCTTCGAGGAGGACAACTGGGAGGCCCCGACCCTGGGCGCCTGGGGCGTGGGCTGGCAGGTGATGCTCGACGGCATGGAGATCACCCAGTTCACCTACTTCCAGCAGGTGGGCGGCATGGACTGCCGGCCCGTGTCGGCCGAGATCACCTACGGCATCGAGCGCATCTGCATGTTCCTGGGCGGGCTGGACAACATCTACGACATCACCTGGGGCAACGTGAAGACCGACGACGGCACCTTCCCGGTGTCCTACGGCGCCGTGCGCCAGCGGGAGGAGTTCGAGCTCTCCGCCTACAGCTTCGAGCACGCCGACCTGGACCTGCACTGGAAGACCTTCGAGGCCTACGAGAAGGAGGCCTGGAGGCTCCTGGACGGCCACGGCCACTTCCTCTCGGGCTACGAGCAGGCCCTCAAGATGAGCCACACCTTCAACGTCCTGAACGCCCGGGGCGCGGTGTCCACCACCGAGCGCGCCGGCCTCATCAAGCGGGTGCGGGACCTCACCTGCGCCTGCGCGAGGGCCTTCGCCGCACATGAAGCGGCCGGGACGGAGGTGAAGGCATGAGAGAGCTCCTTCTGGAAATCCACTGCGAGGAGATCCCCGCGCGCTTCCTCTCCCCCCTCTCCACCGAGTTCGCCGACGGGCTCCAGGCCTGGATCAAGGAGAACCTGAAGGTCGAACTGCCCGTGGAGCGCTTCTATTCGCCCCGCAAGCTGGCCTGGCGCGTGCTCGAGCTGCCCGAGCTGCAGCCCGACCAGAGCGAGGTGCAGGTGGGCCCGCCCCAGCGCATGTGCGTGGACGCCGAGGGCCGGCCCTCCCAGACCGGCCTGAAGTTCGCCGAGAAGTGGGGCGTGGACTTCGGCGAGGTGAAGTTCGAGCAGCCCGCGGGCAAGAAGGAGCCCGTGGCGGTCGTCACCCTGGTCAAGCGGGGCCGGCCCACCATGGACCTGCTCGCCGAGGTCCTGCCCCGCCTCGTCGCGGGCCTCCACGTGCCCCGGGCCATGCGCTGGGGCTCCTCGGAGTTCGAGTTCGTGCGGCCCATCCGCAGCGTCGTCGCCCTCTACGGGCAGGACGTGGTCCACTTCGAGCTGGACGGCGTCAAGTCCGGATTCTCCACCTGGGGCCACCGGCTCTTCCACATGGACCACCCGGGCAAGGTGACCGTGGGCTGGCCCAAGGCCTACGAGGCCGTCCTCGAGGAGGCCGGCGTCGTGGTGGGCTTCCAGGAGCGCCGCGACCGCATGGCCAGGCAGATCGACGAGCTGGCCCTCGCGGCCGGGGGCCGCGTGGTGGCCGACGAGGAGCTGCTGTCCACCCTGGCGGAGATCGTGGAGTACCCGCGCATCGTGGCGGGCTCGTTCCCGGTGGACTTCCTGGACCTGCCCAAGGAGGTGCTGGTCGTCTCCCTCAAGGAGCACCAGAAGGCCTTCTGCGTGGAGGACGCCTCGGGCGCGCTGCTGCCCTGCTTCCTCACCGCCGCCAACCGCCCCGACGATCCCGACGGCTTCATCAAGAGCGGCAACGAGTGGGTGCTCCGGGCCCGGCTCTACGACGCCCGGTTCTTCTTCTCCGAGGACCGCAAGGCGCCGCTGCGCGACCGCATGGAGCGGCTCAAGCACCTCACCTTCCAGCGGGAGCTGGGCAGCTACTTCGACAAGACCCAGCGCATCGCGGCGCTCAGCTCGGCCATCGCCAGCGCCCTGGGCCTGGACGGCACCGACGGCCGGCTCGTGGCCGAGAGCTGCAAGTGCGACCTGGTGACCCTCATGGTCGGGGAGTTCCCCGAGCTGCAGGGCATCATGGGCGGCGAGTACCTCAAGCGCGAGAATGCCCACCCCAAGGTGTGGCAGGCCGTGAAGGAGCACTACCAGCCCATCTCCGCCGACGCCCCCATCCCCGCCTCCGACCTGGGCGGCGTGCTGGCCCTGGCCGACAAGCTGGACACGGTGGCCGGGTGCTTCTCCATCGGCATCATCCCCACCGGCTCCAAGGACCCGCTGGCCCTGCGCCGCGCGGGCCAGGGCATCGTGCGCATCCTCTTCGAGAAGGGCTGGAACCTCAACCCGGTTCGCGCCGCGGCCCTCGCCCTGGACGAGGTGGGCGCCAAGGCCACCCGGCCCAGGCAGGAGACCCTCGAGGCCCTGGAGAGCTTCTTCCGGGACCGCGTCGCCTACCAGCTGGAGCAGGCCGGCTACGCCGGCCCCGTGCGCCGCGCGGCGCTGGCCGCGGGCTGGACCGACCTGGTGGACCTCAAGGCCCGCTGCGAGGCCCTCGCGGCCTTCGGCGACGACCCCCGCTTCCTCAGCCTGGGCCAGAGCGCCAAGCGCATCGCCAACATCCTCAAGGACGAGACCCCCGGGGACCTGGACCCCGCACGGCTCCAGGAGCCCGAGGAGAAGGTCCTCGCGGCCACCCTGCCGGGCCTGGAAGGCGATCCGGACCACGCGTCCCTCCTGGCCGCCCTGGCCGGCCTGGCGGAGCCCCTGGAGGCCTTCTTCAACGCCGTGATGGTGAAGTGCGAGGATCCCGCCCTCCGGGCCGCGCGCCTCGCGCTGCTGCACCGTCTGCGCAGGGCCTTCCTGCGCGTGGCGGACTTCAGCCTCTGGCAGTAGCCCCTTCCGCACGTCCCCAGAGCCGTCCTCCGGCCGGAGTGGAGTATCCTGGCTCCCCGGGGGAGGCTCCATGGCCCAGCGGAACAAGGCATTCCAGGAAAACGCCGCCGGCGCGATGTTCGTGGACAGTTCCTGCATCGACTGCGGTACCTGCTACACCTTCCTGCCGTCGGTCTTCCGGGACGCGGGGGAGCACAGCGTCGTGCACCGCCAGCCCGGGGACCCCGCGGAGCGCCACCGGGCCCTGATGGCCCTCCTGGCCTGCCCCACCGCCTCCATCGGCACGTCGGAGAAGGAGGGCATGGCCCAGGCCATGGCGGGCTTCCCCGACCCCGTGGAGGACGAGGTGTCCTTCTGCGGCTTCACCTCCGAGAAGAGCTTCGGCGCCTGGAGCTGGTTCATCCGCCGGGAAGCCGGGAACGTGCTCATGGACTCCCCCCGGGCCGTCCCCGCCCTCCTGGCGCGCCTGGAGGCCCTGGGCGGGGTGGACCTGATGGTCCTCTCCCACAAGGACGACGTGGCCGACCATGCGCTCATCCATGAGCGCCTGGGCTGCCGGCGGGTCATGCACCGCGCCGACCTGGCGACTCCCCTGGAGTGGCCCGTGGAGGGCGAGGACCCCGTGGCCCTGGCCCCCGACCTGCTCCTCATCCCCACCCCCGGCCACACCGCCGGGAGCGTCTGCCTCCTCTACCGGGAGACCTTCCTCTTCACCGGCGACCACCTGTGGTGGAACCCCCGCCGGGGCAGGCTGTCGGCATCGAAGTCCTTCTGCTGGCACAGCTGGCCCCGGCAGCTGAAGAGCCTGGAGCGCCTGCTGGACTTCCGGTTCCGGTGGGTGCTGCCAGGGCACGGGCAGAGCTACCGGGCGGAAGACCCGGAAGCCATGCGCCGGGACCTGGAGACGGCCATCAGCCACCTGAAGAGGCTCTGATCACCTGGACATGTCCGGCTATTCCTTGCGCTCCCGCTCCGCCTCGCCGTACACCCCGTGGGGCAGGTCGAACTGGACGATCAGGTACCCGGCGAGGCCCGCATCGGCCGCCACCAGCACCCGGCGGTCCATCACGGCGATCTGCCAGGGTCTCCGGAGGTTCGCGCAATCCCTGAGGGCCTTCTGCCGGGCGAACGCATGCAGGGGACCCGGGCGGTTGTATTCCAGGGGATTCCCCTGGTGGAGCCTGTGGAGGGTCCGGTCCGCGAGGTTGAAGGCCAGGATCTGATCCCCCGAAGGTTGGCAAATGTAGAGGATCCCCGCCTGGAAGGCGAGCCCCTGCGGGTTGTCGAGGCAAGGGACGCCCTCGGCGATCCGGGTGGGCGCCGGGGGCGCCGTCACGAACCGGCTGCCGTCCAGGGAGCCCAGGACGGTGGTCACGGCGCCATCCGGCCGGACCCGGCGGATCGCATTGATGTCGCTCACGTAGAGGTCGCCCGAGGCGGCGTCCAGGGCGGAGCCGGCGATCCAGCCGAAGCGGGCGCTGGTCCCGGCGCCATCCTGGGCCGCCACGACCCCGTCCCCTCCACCGGCGAGCAGGGTCACCCGCCCCTCCGGGTCGATTCTCCGGATCCGCTGGGGCTCCAGGACCAGGATGTTCCCCGCCGAATCCAGGACCGTTCGCGCAAGATGCGAGAACTGCATGGACGGTCCAGGCCCTTCGGGCGGCAGGCTGGGGCCGCTGAACAGGGGCTGGGAGCTGCCGGCGATGGGCCAGACGGTCCCGTCCGGGTCCAGGCCGCAGATATAGGTCTCCTCCTCCATTCCATGGACCCGGGTAAGGACCGCCACCATCCGCCTCCGGCCGCCGATGGGGCTCCCCGCTGGCCGGACGCTCACATCCACGCACCGGAACGCCTGGAACCCATCGGCCTCCATGGAGGGCAGCCCCGAGGCCAGCTGCCCCCGGAAGCGGATGGGGGTGAGGGACCCGGGCCCATCGATCCGGCAGAGGCGGTCCGCCGTGACGGCCAGGCTTTTCCCATGGAGTTCCCTCAAGGCGGGATCCGGGTCGCCCACCATCTCGATCTTCATGAGGCTCCCCAGATAGGACTTTTCCAGCAGGGAACCCTGCAACTGCCCCGCCACCCCCGTGACCGTGGGAACATCCACGACGGGTCCGAACACCTGGGGCTGGGCCAGGGTGTTCAGCCCCGTCTGGACCTTGTGCGGAACCCCTTCGCGCGGCAGGACCCTCAGGGTGTAGACGGCGCTTTCCCCCCGGGCGGGGTCCGTGACCCGCACATGGACCACCCGGGGCGCCAGGACGAAGGGCGCCTGGTAGGCCATGCGGGCCCGGCCCTGGCCGCTGACGAAGCGGCCCCCGTCGGGCTCATCCAGGGTCCAGTGCCAGGCGCGGGGCCTGCCGTCGGCATGGGCCGCCGTGAAGCCGCAGGTGAGCCTGGAGAGCACCTGGTTCGGCGCGTTCGGGCCCACGGGGACGCCCTTCTGGGTGGCCAGGGCGATGGTCACCTGGCCCCAGGCGGGGGAAAGCGCCACGAGGGCGCCGATGGCGGGGAGGAAGGATCTTGGGTTTCGCATGGTGAAGGTTTTCTCCGGAGTTCCGTTATAAATGCTTAGTATCGGAACCCGGTTCCCCCTCCCGCGAAAAAATCACTCCTCCCGGCGCACCTCCACGATCTCCCCGCTGGTGTCGGCCAGCAGGCGCTGGAAGGAGGGATCGGCCCGCAGCACGTCCTCGGGACGCTCCCGATTCTCGGTCTCATAGGTGATGGCGGTGCGCGCGAGGCCCGGCAGGACCTGGCGCAGGGCCTCCAGGAGGTGGGGGTTGGAAAGCTCCCGCTCCAGGTCCTGGGCCGTGTTGCGCACGTTGGGAGGGAAGAGCCACTGGAGGACGCCGTCCTGGAACGTGAGGGCCGTGGCCATGTGCGGCAGGGAACCCAGGGTGCGGGGAAGCCCGCCGGGGGCCTGGCGGAGGGCCTCGCCCACGCCCTTGCGCAACTGCTCGAGGTTCCCGGGGTCCTTCACGGGGGCCGGGGCTGCGCTGGGGGAGGGCGCGGCGGAGGGTGCCTCAACCTGCCCGGATGTCGGGGCGGCCGTCATGGCGGGCCGGGTGCCGGGAGCGGGCGACGGAGGGACCGGAGGCGTGGGCCGGGCGGCGGGCGCCAGAACGGAAGGCTGGGCGGAGCCGGGGGCAGGACGAACGGGCGGAGGCGGCGCCATGGGGGCGGCGGCCATGGCCGTGCCGGTCACGGGCAGCGGCCTGGTGCCGCCGGGGCGGGCGGCGGGGGCGGGCTGGCCCTTCACCATGGCGTCCAGGGGAGCCAGGTGGGGCAGCTGCGCGGCGGTGAGGAGGGCCAGTTCCACCACCACGTCGGGCAGGCTGGTGTCCCGCAGGTCCCGTTCCCGGGAAAGCAGCAGCTGGAGCATGCGGGCCCAGCGCAGGAGGTCCTGGGGGCCGGCCCCCTGGCGCACGTCGGACTCCATGCGGTCCCGGAAGGCCATCATGAGCTCCCGCCAGAAGCTGATCCAGTCGGTGCCCAGCTCGGTGAGGGCCCGGCAGTTGTCCAGCACCGCCCCGCTGTCGGCCGCCAGCAGCGCCTCCAGCATGGCCTGCACCCGCACGGCGGGCACGATGCCCAGCTGTTCGCGGACCATGGCCTCGCCCACGTGGCCTTCGCCGGCGGAGATGACCCGGTCCAGGGTGGTGAGGGCGTCGCGCATGGAGCCCTGCCCCGCCTCGGCCAGGAGGCGCAGGGAGCCCTCCTCCCAGGTGACCCCCTCCTGCTCGCACACCCACCGCAGGCGGGCTTCCACCATGGCCACGGGGATGAGGCGGAAGGGGAAGATCTGCACGCGGCTCTTGATGGTGTCGGGCACGTCCTGCAGCTCGGTGGTGGCCAGGACGAAGACGGCGTGGCTTGGCGGCTCCTCCAGGATCTTGAGCAGCGCGTCGAAGGCGCTGCGGCTCATCATGTGCACTTCGTCGATGATGTAGACCCGGTAGCGGCAGAAGGCGGGCCGGGTCTGAACCTGCTCGCGCAGGGCCCGGGCGTCCTCCACGGAGGAGCGGGAGGCGGCGTCGATCTCCACGATGTCCATGTTCTGGTCCGGCTGTTCCGACGCCCTGCAGGAATCGCAGACGCCGCAGGGCTCGGCGGTGGGGCCCTCCATGCAGTTGAGGGCGCGGGCCAGGATGCGGGCGGTGGAGGTCTTTCCGGTGCCGCGGACGCCGGCGAACAGGAAGGCCTGGTGGTGGATGGCCCCTCCGCTCGCCTTGGCCTTCTTCAAGGCGTTGGCGAGGGCGCGGACGCTGGCCTCCTGCCCCACCAGGTCGGAAAGAATGCGGGGACGGTATTTGAGGGCGAGTGTAATCATGGAACCGTCATTCTCCCATGATCCCGCGTCGCGCCGACATCACATGCTCTCGAAAAGGCTGCGGTGGGCGGCGACGAGGGGGCGGCACGGCGGCACGACCCGGGTTTCCTTGGCCTCCCGCCTCCGGGACCGCGGGAAGGTCGCCTGGAGGACGCCCGCCACCTGCGCCACGTAGTCCCCATCCAGGATGAACAGCCAGTCGTTGCGGGCCAGCACGTCATAGAAAGGGTCGTCCTTGAGCAGGCGCAGGCCGCCCACCCAGGCCCCGGAGGCCCCGCTGTCCTTGGCCCGGCGGGCGAAGGCCCCGGGGTTGTGCACGGGCATGAGGGGGGCCACGGCCAGGTTCACTTCGATCCCGGCCTTGGCCAGGCGCTCCATGGCGGCCCAGCGGGAGGGGATGGGCGGGGACCGGGGCTCCACCACCTGGCGCACCGTGTCGTCGTCCGTGGGGATGGAGAAGCCCACCCGCACCCGGGGCCCGAAGGCCTTGAGCAGTTCCAGGTCCTGCAGCACCAGGGGGGAGCGGGTGTGCACCAGCACGCGGGTGGTGGGGCACTTCAGGAGCACTTCCAGGCAGGCCCGGGTGAGGCGGAACTCCCGCTCCAGGGGCTGGTAGGGGTCGGTGGCGGAGGCGAGGAACACCGTCTGGCCGTGCAGGCGGTGACGCTGGTTCCAGAGGAGTTCGGGGGCGTTCAGCTTGGGCACGGCCCAGGTGCCCCACAGGGCCCGGTCCACGGGCTTCCCCTTCTCCCCGGGCAGGGCCTGGGGGTAGTCCCGCACGTAGCAGTAGCGGCAGCCGTGCTCGCAGCCCCGGTAGGGGCTGAGGGCGAACCCGAAGCCGTAGCGGTCGTCCTTCTGGGGCCGCAGGATGCTCCGGGCCTCCTCGGGCTCCACCTGGAGGTCGTGGAACAGCTCCCTGGGATGCTCGAGGGCGAGAAGCGGCGGCGTCATACCTGTATGATTCGCCTTTTTTTCGTGGCGTCAAGGGTGCATTCCGTCACGACCCCCGCCAGCCCGTTGACGCGGCCCCCTCCAGGCAGCCTAGACTTCCTTAAATCATTATCCAGTTTGCGATTACCGGAAGGATGGCCCATGCGTCAACTCAAAGGCAAAGCCGTGGTCGCCCAGGGGGGCGGTCCCACCGCCGTCATCAACCAGAGCCTGGTGGGCCTGGTGATCGAGGCCCGGAAATGGCGCTACATCACCAACGTCTACGGCGCGCGGTTCGGCGTGAGCGGCATCATCAACGAGGACTTCCTCGACCTCTCCCAGACCACCACCCACAACCTCGAGATGGTCGCCGCCAGCCCCTCCTCGGCCCTGGGCTCCACCCGGGTCAAGCCCGACGAGGCCTACTGCGCGCGCATGGTGGAGGTCTTCCAGAAGCACGGGGTGCGGTACTTCTTCTACATCGGCGGCAACGACTCCGCCGAGACCTGCCGCATCGTGGCCACCTACGCCAGGCTCGTGAACTACGAGCTGCGGGTCATCCACATCCCCAAGACCATCGACAACGACCTGGCGGTGACCGACCACTGCCCGGGCTTCGGGTCCGCGGCGCGCTTCGTGACCTCGGCCTTCGCGTGCCTGGACCTGGACAACTTCGCCATCCCCGGCGTCTTCCTGGGCGTGGTCATGGGGCGTCACGCGGGCTGGCTCACGGCGAGCTCGGTCATGGCCCGGCGCGACCCCAAGGACGGGCCGCATCTCATCTACGTGCCCGAGCGGGTCTTCGACACGGACCGCTTCCTGGACGACGTGGAGCGCGTCCATTCCGCCTACGGCCGCTGCGTGGTGGCGCTCTCCGAGGGCATCGTGGGCGCCGACCACCGGCCCGTGCTCACGCACCTGCAGCCCGAGTCCGAGTTCGACGCCTTCGGCAACGTGCAGCTCTCCGGCCGCGGCACCCTGGGCGACGCGCTCTCCGACGCCATCAAGCAGCGCCTGGGCATCAAGCGCGTGCGGTGCGACACGTTCGGGTACCTCCAGCGCTCCTTCCTGGGCGTCATCTCCGACTCGGATTCCAGCGAGGCCCGGGACGTGGGGGAGACCGCCGTGCACTTCGCCTTCAACCGCCAGGTGAACGGTTCGGTGGCCATCCGCCGCACCGGGGACTACTCCGTGGACTACTTCCTTACGCCGCTGGAGACCGTCGCCGCCCACACCAAGCTGCTCCCGCCCGAATACCTCAAGGGCGACAGCGACATCGACGAGTCCTTCCGCGACTACGCCCGGCCCCTCATCGGGACCATCCCGCACTTCGACCGCATCATCGCGCCCAGGGTCGATCCCGCGAGCGCCGAAGCCTGAAGGAGTCCGCCATGATCCGCCTGTCCCTCGCCCTCTGCGCCGCCCTCCTCGCGGGCGCCCAGGAACCCCTGAGCCTCCCGGCCGTCCCGGCCGAAGGCCCCTCCCTCGCCTCCGCCCTCAAGGGCCGCGCCACGGTGCGCCTCCTGGTCGGACCCGCGCCCGCCCTGGCCGAGGCCGGCCAGCTCCTGTGGGCCGCCCAGGGCGAGAACCGTCCCGGCAGGCGCACCGTACCCTCCGCCAAGGCGAAGTATCCCCTTGAGCTCTATATCCTCACCGCCGATGGGCCGGGGATCAAGGCGGGCTTCTACCACTACCTCCCCGGGGGCCACAGGCTGGCCCGGCTGGGCGACGCCGCCCCGGAGGTCCTGGGCCGGATCAAGGGCATGCAGCCCTGGATCAAGGACGCCCCCGCGGTCTTCGTGGTGGCGGGCGATCCCACCCGCCTCGAGAAGTCCGGCACGGGCCCCGCCCTCGCCTTCACCTACTACGAGGCCGGCTCCGCCGCCCAGGCCCTCCTCCTCCAGGCCACGGCCCTGGGGCTGGGCGCCGGCACCGCCGCGGGCGTCGATCTGGCGGCCGTGGGGGCCGAGCTCAAGCTGCCCGCGGGGATCCAGACCCTCATGCTCCTGCCTGTGGGACATCCGAAGCGCTGAGCGCGCCCAGGCGCTCCTGCAGTTCCTCCATGCTGAAGGGCTTGGACATCAGGGTGACCCGGGGCCAGGCCTCGACCAGATCCAGGGCGGTCTGGTCCACCCGGCCCGTGGCCAGGAGCACGGGCACGTCCGGCCTGAGGGCCCGCAGGAGCGGGAGGGTTCCGGCCCCGCCCAGCCCGGGCATGTTCATGTCCAGGATCACCACGTCGGGGCTGCTTGATTCAAGCAGGGCCAGGGCCTCCTCGCCGCTGCGCGCGGCGGCGATGCCGTGGCCCAGGATGCCCAGCAGGATCCCGGTGGACGTCTGGATCAGCTCGTCGTCGTCCACCAGGAGCACCTGGAGGGTCCCCTGGCCGGGGCGCGCCGCGGACGCGCCGGAGGCGGCGGAGGGCGCGGGCGCGGCCTCGCAGGCCGGGAATCTCATCGCCACGAGGGTGCCCTGCCCCGGCCAGCTCTTCAGCTCCAGGACGCCCCGGTGGGCCTTCACGGTGCTGTAGACCAGGGACAGGCCCAGCCCGGTGCCCTTGCCCACGCCCTTGGTGGTGAAGAACGGATCCAGGGCCTTCTCCAGGACCTCGGGGGCCATGCCGGCGCCGGTGTCCTCCACCTGGACCTCGATCCAGGCGTCGCCCACGTTGCGGGTGCGCAGGGCCAGGGTGCCGCCTTGGGGCATGGCGTCCACGGCGTTGACGCAGAGGTTCATGAACGCGTGGGCCAGGGCGCCGGGATCCCCGCGCATGGGCCTCAGGGCGGGCGCCAGGGCCAGTTCCAGCTGCACCCGGGAGAGGGTGGTGCGCTCCAGGATCCGCACGTTGTCCATGAGGACCGCGTTCACGTCCAGTTCCGTGTCCTCCGCGAGGCTGCGCCGGGCGAAGGCCAGGAGGCTCTTCACCAGCTCCCGGCCCCGCACCGCGGCCCTGGTGATGGTGTCGAAGGCCTGGTGGGCCGGGCTCTCCGGGGGCTGGACCTCCAGGTGGGCCGTGGCCAGGCCCAGGATCGCCCCCAGGACGTTGTTCATGTCGTGGGCAACGCCTCCCGCGAGGCTGCCCAGGCTTTCCATCTTTTGGGTCTGCTGGAGCTGGGCCGACAGGACCTGGCGCTGGGCCTCGGCCTGGCGGCGCTCGGTGATATCCAGGATCAGAGCCACGAAGTAGTCCACCCCGCCCCCGGGCGTCCTCACGCAGCGCACCGCCAGTTCCGCCTCCAGGATCCCTCCGTCCTTCTTCAGGAACCGCTTCTCGAGGGCGTAGCCTTCCAGTTCGCCCCGCATGACCTGCTCGAAGCGGACCTGGTCCGCGGCGAGGTCCCCGGGATGGGTGAGATCCGCCCAGCTCCTGCCCTTGAGCTCCTCCCGGCCGTAGCCCAGCATGTCGCAGAGGTGGTCGTTGACCTCCAGCCACCCCTTTTCCGGCGAGGTGATGCAGATCCCGATGAGCGGGAGGTCGAACCAGGCGCGGAAGCGCGCCTCGCCCTCCCGGGCGGCCACGGCCTTGATGCGCCGGGCGGTCTCCCGCTCCAGCTCGCGGGTGGACGCCTGGAGCTTGTCGGTCATGGCGTCGATGGATCCGGCCAATTCCCCGAATTCGTCCATGGGGCCGGCGCCGAAGCGGAAGTCCAGGTCGCCGTCGGCAACCCTCCTCACCCCCGCGTGAAGCGGCTCGAGGCGCCTCCGGATGAGCCGGGCGAGATGCGTGGCCGCGAGGCTGGTGACGACGGCCAGGGTGGACGCGAACAGGCCGATGATGATGGCGAGCCGCCGGTAGGCTTCCTCCACCCGGGCCCCGGTGCCCCTTTCAAGGTTCGCGGCGAGACCGTTGTAGGTGGCGGCCTTGAGGAGCATCTGGCTGTAGAGCCTTTTGTCGAGCTCCTCCAGGATCTCCCGGTTCCCGCCGGCCCTCTGCAGGGCGCCGGTGTTGGCCACGATGCGCTGGAAGATGGAGGCGTTCTCCTTCAGGAGCAAGCGCAGCTCCTCGATCGTGCCCGCATCCCCCTCCTCGCGGAAGAGGGCGCCGGCCTTGAGCAGCAGCGCGTCGCCCTCGTCCAGGTGAAGGAACCACTGCCGCTTCGCGCGCTCCTCCCGGTGCAGGAAGTACTGGTCCCGGGCCGAGTTGCGCTCCAGGAAATTGACCTTGACGGCGTTGGCCAGGAGGTATTCGCTCTTGGCGCGCCGGAAGGCCAGCAGGGACCCCGCCACCACCGGCACCATGAGGAGGAGGGCCGCCAGCGTCGCGGCGGAGATGAGCCTCAGGCGGGACGCGATGCGCATGCCGGGCTACCGCGTGAACCGCACGGCCTCGGGCCGCACCGCCCGGAGGCTGTCGAGGTGGATGTAGTCCCGGTAGTCCGGCATCGCCTTCCGCTCCGCGAGGTTGTTGTTCATGGCCCACCGCGTCTCGTCCTCCAGGGTGATCAGGAGGGTCTGGTCCAGGAGGACCCGGTAGCGGAAGCTGTTCCACACCTCCCGCACCAGCTCCGGGGCCGTGCCCGTGGCCTTGGCCACGATGGCCTGGGCCTCCCCGGGATGTTCCTTGACGAAGCCTTCCGCCCGGATCAGGGCGCGGAGCAGGCGCTCCGCCGCCGCGGGGTTCCGGCGCACGAAGGCCTGCTGGGCGGCGATGTTGAAGGTCTCGGTGAAGACCTCCCGGTCGTAGATCAGGATCCCGTTGGCGCCCAGGCGCCGCTTGATGATGGCCAGGGGGTAGTTCCAGGTGCAGGCCGCGTCCACCCGCCCCTCCATCAGCGCCCGCTCCATCTCGTCGGACCCCATGGGCACCCCGTGGATGCCCGTCCTCGGGAGCCCGACGGCAAGGAGGATGGCGTCCATGAAGACCTCGGACGTGGTCCCCGGCGTGAAGGCGATGCGCTTGCCCCGCAGGTGCGCCGGTTCGGAGATGCCCGCGTCCCGCCGGGCCACCACGGCGACGTTCATGTCGCTGGCCTCGATGTTGGCGATGATGGTGATCCTCTCGCCCTTGAGCACGCTGAACATGAAGGGCGTCTCGGCGACGGTGGCGAAATCCGCCTTCCCCTCCACCACGTCCTGGAGGCAGGCCTTGCCGTAGCTGTGGATGACCGGGCTGACCTCGAGGCCCTCGGCGGCGAAGTATCCCTTGGCCGCGGCCACGTTGACCAGGGTGCTCTGGGGCTGGATCGTGTAGGCGAGGGTGATGCGGTCCCCCGGACCCGCGGCCGCGGACCGCCGGCACCCCGGGGCCGCGCACGCGAGAAGGCCGCAGATCAGCAGGAGGGCGTGGGAAAGGACGGTCCGGAGGGCCATGGGCTGCCTGTAAAGTGTTGAGCAGCCTGGATTATGAACTATCTTTTTGGTCCAGAAAGGGGAAAGTTGAGTTTTCCAAACAGGGAACCGCCCAGCCTTCCCGCGGGTCATGGGAAAGCCGGGGATCGCCCGGGACCCCGCGGATGCGTTCAAGAACCCGCGGGTGCCCCCGGAATCATCCCCCGCCGGGTGGATCAGGCCCAGGTCATCTCGGCCGTGAAGTGCCGCAGGTACTTGGTCTGCTTGGCGATGCGCACGCCGCGCACCTCGTGGGCCTTGGCCTTGAGTTCGCAGATCACCTCGGCGGCGAAGTCGAAGTGGCTCTGGGTGTAGACCCGGCGCGGGAAGGCCAGGCGCACCAGCTCCATGGGGCCGTAGTGCTCCACCCCGTCGTCGTCGCGGCGCCCGAACATCACCGAGCCGATCTCCACGCCCCGGATGCCGCCCTCCAGGTAGAGGGCGTTGGCCAGGGACCAGGCCGGATAGTCCTGGGGTCCCAGGTGGGGCAGGAACGCCTTGGCGTCGATGTAGACGGCGTGGCCGCCGGTGGGCTCCACGATGGCCACGCCCCCGGCCAGGAGCTTCTCGCCCATGTACTCGGCGGTGCGCAGGCGGTAGCGCAGGTAGTCCTCCTGAAGGACCTCCTCCAGGCCCACGGCCAGGGCCTCCAGGTCGCGCCCGGCCAGGCCCCCGTAGGTGGGGAAGCCCTCGGTGAGGATGAGGTTGTTGCGCGCGGCCTCCACCCAGCGTTCGTCCTTGAGGGCGATGAAGCCCCCGATGTTGACCATGCCGTCCTTCTTGGCGCTCATGGTGCAGCCGTCGGCGTACCGGAACATCTCCTGGGCGATGCTCTCGATGGTGCGGTCCTGCATGCCCTCCTCGCGGAGCTTGATGAACATGGCGTTCTCGGCGAAGCGGCACACGTCCAGGATGAGGGGCTTGCCGTAGCGCTTGAGGAGCTCGCTGTAGGCGCGGATGTTGGCCATGGACACGGGCTGGCCGCCGCCGGAGTTGTTGGTGATCGTGAGCATGCCGAAGGGAACGCGGTCCCCCTTGGTCTTCAGCAGGTCCTCCACCTTGCCCAGGTCGATGTTGCCCTTGAAGGGGTGGATGGTGCGGGGCTGGGTGCCTTCGGGGATCACCAGGTCCGCGGCCTCGACGCCGCCGAACTCCAGGTTGGCGCGGGTGGTGTCGAAGTGCGTGTTGTTGGGGACGATGTCGCCGTTCTTCGTGGCCACGCCGAAGAAGATGCGCTCGGCGGCGCGGCCCTGGTGCGTGGGGATGATGTGGGGGTAGCCGGTGAGCTTCTGCAGCACGGCCTGGAGGCGGAAGAAGCTGCGCGCGCCGGCATAGCTCTCGTCGCCCTCCATGATGGCGCCCCACTGCCTGGCGCTCATGGCGCCGGTGCCGGAGTCGGTGAGGAAGTCGAGGATGACGTCCTGGGCGCGGAGCTTGAAGACGTTGAGTTTCGCGTCGGCCAGGAGCACGTCGCGCTCGGCGCGGGTGGTCATGCGGATGGGTTCGACGCTCTTGATGCGGAAGGGTTCGATCATGGTCTTGGGCATGGGTACCTCGGAGGGTGGGTTCGTGGAGGAAGGGGGGACGCGGCTGCTCAGAGCGCCCTATCCTCGCACGCGGAGCGCGCTTCGTGCTCCGCCCTCCGCTGCTTGCTCCGGCACCCAGGAATCATTCAAGCCTCCGCGAGGGTCCGGAGGCCCTGGAGAGCCTTTTCCATGGTCAGGAAGACCGGCAGGCCGGCCTTCATGAGCGCTTCGCGGTACGGTTCGTAGAGGGCCCCGCCCTCCACCGCCACGCCCACGCGCTTGCCCGATTCCCGCGCCAGGGTGGCCAGCGCCCCGGCGAAGGCATCCATGCCGGCGGGATCCGTGGTGTCCAGGCGCCGCGTGAAGGGCACCAGGCCGATCACCAGGGTGTCGGCGGCGGTGGCCGCCACCAGGCGCGCCGCGGCAAGGTACGCCGCCTCGTCGGCCATGGGCGTGACGTCCAGGGGGAGCCTGGGGTTCACCAGCTCCGAGAGCTTGTGGGCCTCCAGCAGGGCCTTCAGGGACACCACCTCGTTCTCCGCCAGGACGTGGCCCGTGACGGCCCCCTCCAGCAGGTCCGCGCTCGCCACGCTCTCGTAGCCGGCGTTGCTGATCACCGCCACCCGCGCGGGCTTGCCCGCGGGGAAGGCCGACACCCACGCCAGCGCGGCGTCGAAGACGCCCATGCTCTCGCACACGATGATCCCCGCGCGCTTGAGGAGGGCCTTCTGCAGGGCCCAGTCCCCGGCAAGGGCCCCGGTGTGGCTGCTGGCGGCCTTCTGGCCCTCGCTGCTGCGCCCGCCCTTGTAGAGCACCACCCACTTGCCCTTGGCGATCACCTCGCGCGCCGCCAGGGCCGTGGCCAGGAGATCGCCGGGCTGGAAGCCCTCCACGTAGGTGGCGATGACCCGGGTCTGTTCGTCCCCGCCCAGGGCCGCGATGAAGTCCGAGAGGCGCACGTCGATCTGGTTGCCGATGGACACCGCGTAGCGCAGCGGCAGCCCCGGCGCCGAGGACAGGCGCGAGATGAGGAAGGCCCCGCTCTGGCTCACCAGGGAGAGGGAACCGCCCCTGGCCTCCACGGGCAGCTTCTCCTGGGGGATGAACAGGGTGTTCACCCTGCCGTCGCTGCTGAGGAAGCCCAGGCCGTTGGGTCCCACCAGGGCCGGCGTCCACAGGCCCCGGGCCCGGCGCCGGGCCAGGAGGTCCGTGAGGAAGGCGCCGCGGCCTTCGGTGTCGGCGCCGTCGCCCACGCCGCCGGGGACCAGGTACACCACCTGGGCGCCCCCGCCCTGCTCGCAGAGCTGCTGGATGGCGGCCACCGTCTGGGCCGCGGGGAGGCAGAGGATGAGCATGTCCACGGGCCGCGCGGCCAGGTCCTCGATGCCCCCAAGGCAGGGAAGGCCGTCGATCTCGGCGGTGCCGGGCTTGATGGGGAGGATGGCGGCGCGGTCCAGGGTGGAGGTGAGGAGGTTGTCGAGGATCATGCGGCCCGGAGTGCCGGGCCGGGCGGAGATGCCGGCCAGGGCGACGGTGCGGGGCTTGACCAGCAGGTCCAGGAGCTGGGCGGGAGGCAGGCCCTTCGGGGCGGCCGGAGCGGCCTCGCCGAGGCTCCCCACGCCGTCCAGGGCCACGGGCCGGCCCTCGGGATCCAGGACCACGGGGTTCATCTCGAGGAGTTCGGCCCCGCGGCTGTCCAGGAGGTCCGCCAGCGTCCACAGGCCGCGCAGGTAGGCGAGCACGGCGCCCTCGGTGGTGAGCGCCTTGCCCTGGCGCAGGGTGCCCAGCCAGACCCGGCCCAGGTAGTGGGCCTTGAAGTCGGCCAGGGCCTGCTCGGGGGTGACCAGGGCCAGCGGCCACAGGCAGGGGCGGATCTCCTCGCCCCAGGCGTTGGTGTGGAGCCCGCCGATGCCCAGCACCACGGTCCACCCGGCCTCGGGGGTGCGGCGCAGGGCCACCAGGGCCTCCGTGGGCAGGCCCGGCACCTTGCGGAAGTCAACCATCTCCACCACCAGCATGCCCACCCAGGACCCCCCGGCGGTCTTCTCCATGGCCTGGGCGTGGGCCCACGCCGTCTCCGCGTCGAAGGCCTCGAACCGCACCAGGCCGATATCCGACTTGTGCCACACGTCCTGGGCGACGCCCTTGAGCACGACCTTCTCGCCGGCCTTGAAGGGCAGGCGGTCCACGTCCGCGCGGGTCCGGACCAGACCCCGCCGCAGCCCCGGCAGGCCTGCCAATTCCAGCAGGTCGTAGGCTTCCAGCTCGTGGATGAAGGTGCTCATGAAGACTCCGGGCAGCAAACGGGATTATCCCTGGCCCGGCAAGTGCAGGGGGTCACGAACGGGCCTGCGGCTTCGCCCCGGCTGTCCTCTGCTCCAGGTCGTCGAGGAGGTCCTTGTAGTAGCTCGCGTCGGTGTCCGTCTCAACCCCCGCGCCCGTGATGGAACCCGTCGTCGTATCCATCCATTCCTGGTGGATCAGCATCCGGACCACGGCGGTGCCGTCGGGCTGGGGCGTCACCAGCATGGATCCGCCCACCTTGACGATGTGCTTCGAATCGGAGGTCCGGCCTTGAAAGACCCGGGTGAAGCTGATGATGCCCAGGGAACTCTCGGCGGACCGGATGACGTACTGGTGGTCGAGGAGGACCTCGATGGCCCTGGTCATGAGCCCGGCCGCAGGCAGGGTCCGGCAATGGGCCTGCAGGGTGGGAGGCGGCGCCCCGGCCAGGGCGGCGGGGTGGGAAAGGGCGATTCCCAGGGCCAGGAAGGCGTGCAGGGGGAGGCGGGTCATGGGACACCTCGTTCCGGGAAGGATCGTTGAAGGGTAGACCCCCGCCGGCACTGAAGGTTGACTAGCCCCCGAAGCTGACCCACCCGGCCCGGCCCGGAATCTCGATGCGGGAGAGCTCCCGCGCGGGAGGATTCGCGGCCTTCAGCTCCGGCACCCAGTCCGCGTGCGTGCGCACCCGCACCTCCCGGTCCCGCAGGCCCTGGAGGAAGGCCTCGAAGGTGCCGGCCAGGGCGCCCCCTTCCACCTCGGTGTGGAGGGCGTAGACGTTGAGCGCGTCCTCCCGCAGCAGGGACCAGACCTTCTCGTTCACGTCGGCCGCGGTCATGCCGTCCAGGCCCAGGTACTCGTCCAGGGTGGGCAGCGTGGTGGGCACCTGGAGGGTGGCCAGGGTGCGGCCCTTCACCACGGGGTAGAAGGGCGACAGGCCCCGGCAGTCCCCGGCGTAGTCCAGCCCGTACTGCTCCTGGATCTCCAGGGTGGCGTCGTTGCAGCGCCAGGCGGGGCTCACCGCGCCCCGGGCGGCCTCGCCGAAGACCTCCCGGAAGGCGGCGTGGGCGTCCCGGAACCAGGCTTCCAGCCACGGCCGGGACTTGCGGTCCAGGAGGTCGTGGTACTGCACGTGGTCCCAGCCGTGGATGGCCACCTCGTGCCCGGCCTCGCGGGCGCTGCGGATCTCGGCGGCGGCGCGCTTCCAGATGATGGGGGCCGGCAGCAGGACCCCGTACATCATGGTCTTGAAGCCGTAGAGCTTCGCCCCGCCGGTGCGGCGCATCTTCTCCAGGAAGCCCTTGCGGAAGATGCGGCGCAGGGCCTTGCCGGAGTTGTCCGGCCCGAAGCTGAAGTAGAAGCTGGCCTGCATCTTCTGCTTGTCCAGCATCCGCAGCAGGGCGGGAATGCCCTTCAGGGAGCCCTCGAGGGTGTCCACGTCCACGCGCAGCGAAATCGTCTTCATGGGATCGATTCTACGCCGCCGAACCCTCTTTGAGGATCTCTTCGAAGCGCCGGAACAGGTGGGCCCGGGGGCCCTCGGGCACCTTCTTCAGGCGCATGCCGGCCTGGTCCGGGGTCCTGCCGCCCTTGTACTGGTTGCAGGGGAGGCAGCAGGCCACGAGGTTCTGCCAGGTGGAACGGCCACCTTGGCACAGGGGGACGATGTGGTCGATGGTGTCGGCGCGGTTGTGGCAGCCCTCGTACTGGCAGGTGTAGTGGTCCCGCCGCATCACCCTGCGGTCCAGGCGGCCCATGAGGAGCTTGCTCTCGGAACAGGCCTGGGCGTGGGGGAAGATGATCAGGAAGATGGCCCCGAACGGGTCCACGGAGCGGTCCAGGTTGGCGGGGTTGAGCACCTGGGCGCGGCCGGCGGCCACGGCCCGGATCGCCTTCCTGCGGGCAACCTCCATCATGGGCACGTAGTTCCTGTCCACGGCGATAATGGTGTTTGTAAGCGCTTTAGGCTGCAACGCTTGCCCCCGTTTCCTATCGTTTTATTCCTGGCCGGCTCCTGAACTAGTAATCCGATTACCCCGGTTGCCCGGGATGGTATGTGCCTGACCTAGTCTATCCAAAAGGGCACGGCCGGGATACGGCAGTCTTCCTGCGGGGGCGGTATGCTTCGGGAATGGGGATCTTCAATTTCATCTACCGGACCCGTCTCTCCCGAACCCTCCGCCTGATCCGGGTGGGAAGGCCGCCCACCGCGGACCCCCGCGGCCTTCCGGCCATCCCGGTCCCCGCCGCCCGGGTGCGGTGCCTCCTGGAGCCCGCGGCGCTGCGGACCGCGCTCCTGGAGGGCATCGCCGCGGCCCGGCGGCGCATCTACATCACGGCCCTGTACCTCCAGGACGACGCCGCGGGGCGGGAGATCATGGATGCCCTCCATGCCGCGGCCCGCGCCCACCCGGGCCTGGAGATCCGGGTCCTGGTGGACTGGCATCGCGCCCAGCGGGGCCTCATCGGCAAGGCCCGGAGCCGGGGCAACGCCGCCATGTACGAGGCGTATGCGGCCCGGGAGGGCTCCGGCGTGGCGGTCCTGGGGGTGCCCGTCCAGACGCGCGAGGTCTTCGGCGTCCTGCACCTCAAGGGCTTCATCCTCGACGACACGGTGATCTACAGCGGGGCCAGCCTCAACGAGGTCTACCTGAACACGTCGGGACGCTACCGGCTCGACCGCTACCACGTGATGGAGAGTCCGGCCCTGGCGGACTGCATGGTGAACTACCTGCGCCGGGTGGTGGCCAGCCCCGCCGTGACCTCCCTCACCCAGCCGCACCCGCCCGCCACCCGGAGCCTGCGGGGCGCCATCCAGGCCTTCCGCCGGCACCTGCGGGGCGCCCGCTACGAATTTGCCGCGGCCCGGCCCGGCCCCGGGGAGGTCGGCGTCACGCCCCTCTCGGGCTTCAGCCGCTCGCGGAACCCCCTCAACGACACGCTGATGGCCCTGGTCCAGGCCACCGAGCGCAGCCTGACCCTCTACACGCCCTACTTCAACCTGCCCCGGCCCCTGGCCCACGCCGTCTCCCGCCTGCTGGACCAGGGCCGGGAGGTCACCATCGTGGTGGGGGACAAGACCGCCAACGACTTCTACATCCCGCCCGGGGAGCCCTTCCGGTTCATCGGCCTGGTGCCCTACCTCTACGAGGCCAACCTCCGGCGCTTCACCCAGAAGCACCGGGAGGCCCTGGAGAGCGGGCGCCTGATCATCCACCTCTGGCGGCACGACGGGCATACCTTCCACGCCAAGGGCCTCGCCATCGACGGCCGCATCGCCGTCCTCACCGGCAACAACCTGAATCCCAGGGCCTGGAACCTCGACCTGGAAAACGGCCTGGTGATCCGGGACCCCGAGGGCCTGCTCGCGCAGATGCACGCCCTGGAACGGGAGACCATCCTGGCGCACACCACCCGGCTCCGCTCCAGCCAGGACCTGGAAACCCTGGCCAGCTATCCGCAGCCCGTGCGCAAGGCCCTGAAGCGCCTGAACCGGATCCAGCTCGACCGGTTCGCGAACCGGCTCCTCTGACCCCGGGCGCCCCCAATCTGATGGAATGCTCGCCCCGGCCCGGATTCGGAAGCGACTAAGGGTTGGGATCAATCAAAATAGACCCTGGCATCATTCCTGCTCCCTGGAGGGTTCCCATCGTTCCACGTCCCGGTGGGCGAACCAACGACCCCCCAAGGAGACACCATGCCGCTCATCAACCTCGTCATCATCCTGTGCGTGGTCGGAGTCCTGCTCTGGCTCATCAACACCTACATCCCCATGCAGTCGACCATCAAACGGATCATCAACATCGTGGTCATCATCGCGGTCGTGATCTGGCTGCTGTCGGTCTTCGGGATCATCTCCAACATCGGGGATGTGCGGGTGGGACATTCCGGGCGTTACCGCTAGCATTTCAGCTTCGCTTCACCGGCGCCGGCATGGCCGGCGCCGGTTCTGTCCCGGAAGGAATCGAGGGCGGTCAGGGACCGGGTTCCGGCTTAGGCTTGGTCTTCCGGGAGAGGAGGACCGGTTCCGGTTCCTCGGCGAGGGGATCCACGACGGACAGGTACCTGGGAAGCCGGAGAGGGGCCTGGGGCGCCTCGGGGAACCCATGGGCCCCCGTCTTCGGGTTGGGCGGGATGGCGTGGAGGCTCCCCGGGGCGACGGCGACGGCCGGGTCCGAGGCCGTCATGGGAAGGCACAGGAGGAGAAGCAGGTGATGGGTGCGCATGGGGACCTTTCCTGGATGGATCGCCGGGTGATCGGGACGGCCCCTTTCTTCCTGGGCCAGGCAGGGATCGCACCTTTCGGGCCACATGAATAAGTTCTTTATTTGCATTTTTTAATGCAGAATGCCCTGCCGGCGGGAGGTCGTGTCCTTCAATTCGGAGCCCCGCCCCTTTCACATTGATCGACCCGCCCGGGAAACGGGGTCTTCGGGTCGGCATAAATTATTGGATAAGGACAGGTTGGACCGATGGCACGGCACGTGCTCCTCCAGGGTCTTGGCAAAGGAGCCACCATGAAGAAGACCCTTCTGCGACTCGCCCTTCCCGCGGCGCTGGCGATTTTCGCCTGCGCGCCCGGATACACCCTGGTGCCGCAGCCCCAGGGCGACGAGGGCGTGCGCATGTCCCCCGACGCGCCGCCCCGGGCCAGGCGGGAAACCCGCCCCGTCCGCCCCGGCCGGAACCACATGTGGATCAACGGCTACTGGGAACGCCAGAACGACCAGTGGGCCTGGGCCGGCGGCCGATGGGAGGAGCCCGCCCGCAGGGGCTCCAGGTGGATCAAGCCCAGGTACCACCATGAGAAGGACGGCTACCGCTACGAAGCAGGACGCTGGTCCAAGTGATCCATCCCCCCATGGAAGGCAGGCAATCCCCATGCGGGTCCTGTACCCCCTGATCCTTTCGGCCGGACTCCTGTCCGCACAGGCCCCCTCCGCGGACAGGAGTCCCCCGTTGCCATCCCCTCCCGGGGCAACGGGCCCCATCGACCGGCCCTCGAACCTTCCCAGGCTGCTCCTGTCGGACACCCGGCGGGTCCTGGGCTCCAGGTGGGACCGCCAGGACTGGCTGCTGGCGGGGGCTGGCGCCGCCGCCATCCTCGGCACGGCCCTCCTCCTGGACCATCCCCTGGACCGGTCCATGGCCCGCTCCGGCAGTCTCCACGACTGGGACCGCGCCGCCAAGGCCGTGGAGCCCCTCGGCAGCGCTCCGGGCGCCCTGATGGCCATCGGCGTCTACCTCGCCGGCACCGCCTTCCATGCTCCCGAAGTGCGGGCCACGGGCACCGACGCCATGCTGGCCGTCGCGATCTCGGAACTGGCCTTCGTGGTCCCGCTCAAGCTCCTGGCGGGCCGCTCCAGGCCCAGCGCCAACCGGGGAACCCATGACCTCCATCCCTTCTCCGGGGGAGCCTCCTTCCCTTCCGGGCACACGACCGTATCCTTCGCGCTGGCCTCCGTCATCGCCGGGCATGCGGACCGGCCCTGGGTCTCCTGGACCGCCTACGGCCTGGCCGGCCTGGTGGGCGTGGCCCGCATGGAGCAGCGCAGCCATTTCCTTTCGGATGTCACGGCGGGCGCCCTGGCCGGCGCCTTCGTGGGCAAGGTGGTCGTCGCCCACAACCAGGGGCTGCGGCATCCCGGAATCACGGTGTCCCTGGCGCCCGCACTCCTCCAGGGGGGCTACGGGATGACCCTTGCGGCCCGGTTCTGATCACCGGGTCGCGCCGAACCCCGCGAAGCCCAGAAGGCTGTATACCAGGGCCACGGTCCCCACCGTCTGCCGGCTGTCGGCGCGGTCCGGGTAGTGGGCGTCCCGCCTGGAGGCGATGTACTGGATGCCCAGGGCATGGCGGTGGTAGATCCGGAAGGTGAGGCCGAGGTTGAGGCGCTCGATGGCCTCCCGGCCGCCGGGATCGTTGCCCCCGGTGCCGGTGATGTAGTAGCGCCGCCCCGTCAGATCGAACATCACCACGTCGCCAAGGATGAACCGGAAGGCGGCCAGGCCCTGGGGCGCGATTCCGAAGTGGTAGTCCCGGTCCCCCACCTGGGCGACGTTGCCGGCCGCGGCGTAGCCGAAGCCGCCGAGGAGGGAGCCCTGGAAGGAGATCGCCGGGGCCGGTTGCCACTGGAGGGTGGTGCCCACCGAGACCGAGGTGCTCGCCACCCGGAAGATGGTGGGCGCGATGTAGTCGTAGCCCCCGTAGAGTCCCCAGATGCCCTGCAGGTCGTCCCCCAGCTCGTAGCCGGCGCCGTAGAGCAGGCCCCGGATCATGATGCTGTCGACGGGATTGCTCATCTTGCCGAGGGTGCGGAACTCGAACTGGAAGTAGTCGAAGGGCCGGTCGTAGGTGTACGTCCCCTTGCCGGGCAGTCCGTAGTCCAGGGAGAAGTCCAGGGTGGCCTCGTTGCGGCGGGTGGTGGTGGCCACGCCCTGGCTGACCAGGTTCGAGTGGAGGCTGCCGCCCAGCTGCAACCGCCACCGGAGGGCGGGGTTGTTGCTGGGGAACACCGGCTTGAACCGGGTGCCGAAGGCGAAGCGGTTGATGGCCGCGGCCGGGGCCAGCAGCGCGGCGGCGGTCCGGTTCCAGAACCCGGGGTCCCTGCCCTTGCTCTCCAGCATGAGGTTGGAGAGCCGGAAGAGCACCTCCCCGAAGAAGCTCCCGCCGATGCCCGTGGCGATCTGGTCGTTGTAGGACGGCTTGGTGGTCTCCCCTCCGGTCTCCCACAGGAAGCTCCCGGCCTGGTCGTAGAGGAGCGCCTCCCAGTAGGTGAGGCCCGAGGACCGGGCGAAGGTGTGGTAGACGGTGCCCGTGTAGGGATGCATGAACTGGTTCATGGCGAAGGCGTCGGTGTCCACCACCCAGGGTCCGTGGAAGGCGTGGTCCCGCATGGAGGTGAAGGTGGAGCTGTAGACCCGCTTGCCGTCCTCGCGGTCGTTGGGGTGGGCGAGACGGTCGAAGCCGTTGAGCGCAAGGAGGAAGGACGGGATTTCCAGGGCCGGTACGAGGTAGCTCTTCCGGGCGCCGGTCTCCCAGGACATGGCCCCGGGGACGGTACGGCCCTGTTCCTTGAAGGCGCCCTGCCGGGTGATGGAGATGTCCTGCCGGTGGTCCGGCGCAGCCTCGGTCAGCTCGATGACGTCGCCGGCCTTCAGGTCGGCGTAGCCCTCCTTCGAGACCACGACGGTGAACGAGCCCGGTCCCGGGAGGCGCACGGTGTAGCGGCCCTCCGCATCCGTGGTGGCGGTGCCCCCCACCGCGCTGGTGCCCGCGGGCATGACCGTGACCAGGGCGCCCGCCACCGGGGCCTGGCTGGACCGGTCCTTCACGCAGCCCGTGATGTCCCCGGCCCGGGCGGCGCTCCAGGCCGAGAGCGCCACCGCGGCGTGGAGCACCGGGATGAGGAACCTGCGTTCGATCCGTCTGGTTGGCATGCCTCGACCTTCCCGCCCTCGGGCCCGGCTCATGCCGACCCAGGGGGAGAGCAGGTTCCATGCCAGCGGGAAACCGCGCTGTGGCGGGCTTCCACGATCGATGATCAATCACATTGACGGGGCGCCGCCTTCATTTCGAGAGAGGGAGGCTCCAGGTGGCGGTACGCTCGTCCCCTTCTCCGTCCAGCTCCAGGTCGGCCACCCAGTCGGTGGGCCAGGGGCCGGGGCCGCCCGCCCATTCCACCACCAGGTAGTCGGCCGGCGTCACGGTCTCCTCCAGGCCCAGGGTCCAGGCGCCGGCCTCCCCAAGGCGGTACAGGTCCAGGTGATGGATCTGCGCGCCGGGGCAGGCGTAGCGGTGGAGCACGGCGTAGGTGGGGGAGGCCACCTGGTCGGGGTCGCCCCCCAGGCCGGCCACGAAGCCGCGGGTCCAGGTGGTCTTGCCGGCGCCCAGGGGGCCCCGCAGGAGCCACGTGCCGCCCGGGGGCGTCAGCCGGGCCAGCTCGGCCCCCAGGGCCTCCGTGGCCCCTTCCTCCCGCAGGAGGCGTGTCTCAGGCATGGTCGTCCTCCGAATGGATGTCCCGCAGCAGCGCGGCCAGGGACGGGCCCAGGTCGCGGATGAGGATGGGCCCCGGCCCCAGCCGGTCCGCGGCGGCGCCGTGGAGCCAAACCGCGTCCGCCGCGGCCTGGCGCAGGGTGCGCCCGGCGGGGTTCCGGCGCCAGGCCGCCGCCGACGCCGCCACCATGCCGGCCAGGAAGTCCCCGGAGCCGCCCGTGGCGAGGCCGGGATGGCCCGTGGGGTTCACCCAGACCTCGGCCAGGCCGCCCCCGGCCACGAGGGTCTGGGCGCCCTTGAGGACGAGGACTCCCGGCCCCAGGGCCACCTCCCGGGCCCGGACCGTCCGGCCGCCGCCGGGCCCGAAGAGCCGCTCGAATTCGCCGGGGTGGGGCGTGATGACGGTGGATTCCCGGTCCATCCAGCGCGGGCCCTCCCCGGCCTTGAGGGCCGAGGCGTCCACCACCAGGGGGCCGTCCCAGGCGGGCACGTCCGCCACGCCCCCGGGACCCGCGAGCAGCGCGTCGACGCCTTCGGGCAGGGCGCCGTCCCATGCGCGCACCATGGCCTCCGGCACCTGGCAGGCCACCTCGGCGCGCACGGCGGCGTCGGTGAGCACCGTCACCAGGCCCGCCCCCATGCGCAGGGCGCCCAGGGCCGCCAGGACGGCGGCCCCCGACATCCCCGGGGTGCCGGCGCGGATGGCAACATGGCCGAAGTCCCGCTTGTGGCCGTCCCAGCGCGAGGGACGGGGCCGGGGGCGCTCCAGGAGACGCATCCCGGCCTCGGGGGCGCCGTGCAGGGGGATGGGGACGAGGGTGATCTCCCCGCAGAAGTCCCGGGCCGGGCGAAGGCCGTGGCAGATCTTCAGGTGGCCGAAGGCCGCGGTGCGGGTGGCCCGGATGGCGGGGCCGGCGGGTTCTGCCGAGCCCGGGTCGAGGCCCGAAGGCAGGTCCAGGGCCAACACCCGGGCCCCTTCCAGGGCCTCCACCCAGGCGCGGGCGGGACCCTCCAGCGGCAGGCGCGTGCCCAGGCCGAAGAGTCCGTCCACCACCCAGCCCCGGAAGCCGGCGGCGGCCTCCCGCGGGTCGGCGGCGTGGCGGAAGGTTCCGCCCAGGCCGGTCCACAGGCGGGCCTGGAGGGCCGCGTCGCCCTTC
The DNA here is from genome assembly GCF_030846775.1 of Geothrix sp. 21YS21S-2. NCBI lineage: Bacteria > Pseudomonadati > Acidobacteriota > Holophagae > Holophagales > Holophagaceae > Geothrix > Geothrix sp. 21YS21S-2. The sequence continues at coordinate 103,011 of NZ_CP132910.1, read as the reverse complement.
CAGGCGGGTGCGGGGTCCAGCGTCCAGACCTCCACCTCCCGGCCGCGGAGCCGCGCCAGGCGCGCCAGGGCCAGGGCGTCGCCGCCGTTGTTGCCGGGACCGGCCAGCACGTGGAGGGGACCGCCGGCGGGCAGCAGCGCCAGCGCGCCCAGGGCCGCGTGCTCCTGGAGCACGAGGGAGGGCACGCCCCAGCCCTGGATGGACCTGTGTTCCAGGTCCCTCATTTCCTGGGCGGTCAGAAGCGGGATCATGCGGGTCTCCAGGATGAGCTAGGATAGATCCACAATCCCATGGAGACCAGCGTGCGAAAAGTCCTGACCGTCCTCTTCCTGGCCCTGCCCCTCCTCGCGGCCAAGCCCAAGGTGGAGATCACCACCACCGCCGGCGCCTTCACCGTGGAGCTCGAGCCCGACGCGACGCCCGTGACCGTGGCCAATTTCATGAACTACGTGAAGAAGGGCTTCTACCCCGGCACCATCTTCCACCGGGTGAAGAAGTCCGCCCCCGCCATCATCCAGGGCGGCGGCCACACCCCCGACCTGGCCAAGAAGCCCACCGACGCCTCCATCAAGTGCGAGGCCGACCTGGCCAAGGCCAAGGGGCTCAGCAACGTGCGCGGCACCATCGCCATGGCCCGGGAGAGCCTGCCCGACAGCGCCAAGGCCCAGTTCTACATCAACGTGAAGGACAACAAGGCCCTGGACTTCAAGGCCCGCAACCTCGCCGACTTCGGCTACTGCGTGTTCGGCAGGGTCATCAAGGGCATGAACGTGGTGGACAAGATCGCCGCCGCCAAGACCAGCACCCAGAAGACCATGACGGACGTCCCCGTGAACCCCGTGACCATCACGGCGGTCAAGGAAGTGCAGTAATCCGTCACAAGTGTCCCGCCGCCGGCCCCCCGCGGACCCGGGGGTAAACTATAATCCAGGCATACGCTGGAGTTGAAATGGCCTCTTCCCCCATTCGTGTGATCATCGCCAAACCCGGCCTCGACGGGCACGACCGCGGCGCCAAGGTCGTCGCCCGGGCCCTTCGGGACGCGGGCATGGAGGTGATCTACACGGGCCTGCGGCAGACGCCCGCCCAGATCGTGGCCGCCGTGGAGCAGGAGGACGCGCAGGTCCTGGGGATGAGCATCCTCAGCGGCGCGCACAACCAGATCTTCCCCGAGGTCATGCGCCTCATGAAGGAGAAGGGCATCGACGACGTGCTGGTGTTCGCGGGCGGAATCATCCCCGACGAGGACATCCCCGCGCTGAAGGACCTGGGCATCCAGGCCATCTTCCAGCCCGGGACGAACACCGACGACGTGGTGGCCTTCATCAACAAGGCCCTTGCCTAGTTGTTGATCCACCGGGTCCCCGCGGGGGGCTTGAAGGTGAAGGTCGCCGCGTCGAAGGGCGCGGGCACGTGGGGCGACAGGAACTCCAGCACCTGGTTCGCCCCGGTGGGATCCACCCAGCTGATGCGCAGGGGCATGCCCCCCTTCCCTTCCAGCCGCACCTTGGGCAGCCCGGGCTTGCGGGGCTCCAGGGTGAAGGCGTCCGGCACGGATCCGGCCTTGACCGTGAAGACCTGGTCCAGGGCGGCGGGGTCCAGCAGGACGTACAGGAGGGGCGCGTCCTTGGCCGCGCTGCGCAGGTCCACCTTCTGGGCGGTGCGGGCCTCGGCGTCGTACTGGATGAGCTTGCGGCCGTCGGCCACGAGCAGGAGGCCCTTGCGGTACTCCACCCGAAGGCGACCGCCCTTGGCCAGGCGGAGGATGCCGGTGCGCTTGAGCTTGCCGAAGACGGCGCTGTCGGACTCCTGGACGAAGCCCGCCTCCACGCGGGGGGCGCCGGTGAAGGCCTTCCACCAGGCGGGGGGTTCCGCCGCCGGCAGGGCCTGGGCCCCGAGGAGGGCGGTCGCGAGGGCCAGCACTTGCCGCATGTCAGGACCTCTTGATTTCCACGGAGACCACTCCGGAGGCGCCCCACGCGGGGGCGGAGCGATGAAGGACCGCGGAGCCCACCTCGGTGCCGTTCTGGCGCACCGTCACCACCACTTCCACGTCGCCGTCCATGGCGAAGGGGGAGAGGGTGAGATGCAGGTCCGCATGGGGACGGGCCTGGGGCACCCGGGGCATGGCCACGGCCACGGGGGCCACGGGGGCCGAGGCCTTGTGCGGGACCGGGGCTGACGGCGGCTTCAGGTGCACCCGCGGGGCCGCCGGAGCGCCCTTGCCCAGGGCGGGGGAGAGCTTCACGTGGAGGGGCGCCATCACCTGGACGGGCACGGTGCGCACCGGGGCGGCGCCGCCGGAGGTCTCGGCCTCGCCCAGGAGGTCCCGGGCCTGGGCCAGGTCCAGGGTGCTCAGCGCCTCCGGGGGGGCGCCGGACTCCCGGTATTCGTCCGGCATGGAGAACTCGGAGGTGTGCAGCGCCGTGGGTGCGGGCTCCGGAGGGAGCTTGACCCCCGCGGCCTCCACCAGGTGGAGGGCCTTGATGTTGGCCAGGGCGAGCTTCGTGATGCCCCGCAGGGTCTCGAAGACGCCCGTGCCGTCGGAGGCGATGGACTGGAAGCTGGTCTTGCCGTCCGGGTTGAGTTCGCGCTCCAGGACGTCCACGGGGATGATGTTCTTCAGGTCGCGCTTGTTCCACTGGAAGATCAGGGGGATGTCCTTGAGGTCCAGCCCCAGCTCGCGGAGGTTGTCCCGCAGGTTCTGGAAGCTCTCCCGGTTGGCGTCGAGCATGGCGGTCTGGCTGTCCGCCACGAACACGATGCCGTCCACCCCCTTGAGCACCAGCTTGCGGGTGGAGTTGTAGAAGACCTGCCCGGGCACCGTGTAGAGCTGCAGCTTGCTCTTGAACCCGCCCACCATGCCCACGTCCATGGGCAGCAGGTCGAAGAACAGGGTCCGGTCCGTCTCGGTGTTCAGGGACACCATCTCCCCGCGGGCCTTCTGCGACGTGCGGCCGTAGATCGTGTTGAGATTGGTTGTTTTCCCGCACAGGCCAGGGCCGTAATACACAATCTTCGTCGTCATCTGACGCGTGGCGTGGTTGAAAAACACCATTTTCTGGGACTCCGGGCTCAAGGTGAGTGTAACGAGAACCCTTCCCCGCCTTCAATCATTTAGGAAAATAGCTGGGAACGCCCGCCCCCGGCTGGCCGGAAGGCGGGCGTTGGGCCGTGCGACGCTTCAGCAGCTGCGCATGACTCCGACCAGGACACCCTGGATGGCGATGCGCTCGGGCGCGAAACATTTGGGCGAGAGATCGGGGTTGTGGGGAATGAGCCAGACGCCCTGGGGGTCCTTCCGGAACTCCTTCAGGGTGGCCTCCTCGCCGTCGATGAGGGCCACCACGCGGTCCCCGTTCCGGTAGTCGCCGCGGCGCTGGAGCACCACCAGATCCCCGTCCAGGATGGAGTCCTCCACCATGGAATCCCCGCGCACCCGCAGGACGAAAAGCTCCTGCCGTTCCCGGTGGATGCAGTTGGGCACCTCGAGGGGGATGGCCCGGGATTCGGGCAGGAGAGGCTGGCCGGCGGCCACGTCGCCGCAGAACGGGACGGACCTGGCGCGCTTCCCGTCGTCATGGCCCCACTCGCTGGAGGAGAGCTCCCGGGGCGCCGCGGCCGGTTCCTGGGCGAGGACGATGTTGTTGCCCTTCCCATGGCTGCGGTCCAGGAATCCCTTATCCATCAGGTGCTGGACATGTTTATGAATGGTGCTTACAGCGCTGGAACCGACACCCTCGGCGATTTCCTTGAGGGTGGGGCTCCGCTCTTCGGTTTCGAGAAACTTCCGAATGAACTGGAGCACCGCAAGTTGGCGTTTTGTAAGGTCCATTGGCTTCATAACCCATAAGATAGACGAAACCCCGACCCCCGTCAATCCCTTTTTTTTCGCCTCGATGTTCAAAAAAATTTCCATGCCCCCCTCAATCTAATCCGACCAATCTGGTAGTATTTACCGAGGCGCCACCCTGTAAATACCCAGGCGCGCGCCATTGTTCGAGCGTCACAATACCGAATCCCTTGGGGAGGTCGAACCATGCTCACGCAATCCGCCACTCTGGAAGCCGTCGACGGGGGAACCCTGGTCAACGATTTTTCGATCGAGGTGGCCACCGTCAATGGTTCCGGCTCCCAGACCGCGAACATCGTGCTCATGCGCACGATCTTCCAGATGGGCGTCCCGGTTTCCGGCAAGAACCTGTTCCCCTCGAACATCGCCGGCCTGCCCACCTGGTTCCAGATCCGGGCCAACCACAAGGGCTACAAGGCCCGCAAGGCCGGCATCGACCTGATGATCTGCATGAACCCCGAGACGGCCAAGGAGGACGTGGCCAAGGTGCGGCCGGGCACGCTGCTCATCTACGACGATCCGCTCAAGCTGGACGCCCTGAGGTCCGACCTCAGCTTCTGCGCCGTCCCCTTCCAGAAGCTGGTCGCCGCCGCCTGTCCCGAGCCCAAGCTCCACAAGCTGGTGAAGAACATGATCTACGTGGGCGTGGCCGCGCAGCTGCTGGGGCTGGACATGGACGAGGTGAAGGCCGCCATCGCCAAGCAGCTGGACGGCAAGCAGAAGGCCATCGACCTGAACCAGGGAGCCGTTCAGGCCGGCTATGACTGGGCCGCCGCCGAGGCGCCCCGCCAGACCCGCCTGAAGATCGTTCGCGACGACAAGACCAAGGGCCAGATCATCATCGACGGCAACACCGCCTGCGCCCTGGGCGCCATGTTCGCCGGCGTCACGGTTGTGGCCTGGTATCCCATCACCCCCAGCTCCTCGGCCATCGAGAACCTCATCGACTACGCCAAGGTCTACCGCAAGGATCCCGCCACCGGCAAGCTGAACGTCGCCATCGTCCAGATGGAGGACGAGATCGCCTCCGCCGGCGTGGTGGTGGGCGCGGGCTGGGCCGGGGCGCGGGCCATGACGGCCACCTCGGGTCCGGGCATCTCCCTCATGAGCGAGTTCATCGGCCTGGGCTACTTCGCGGAATGCCCCGGCGTCTTCCTGGACGTCACGCGCATGGGCCCCTCCACGGGCCTGCCCACCCGCACCAGCCAGGGCGACGTGGAGCTCTGCGCCAAGTGCAGCCACGGCGACACCCTCCACATCTGCCTCTACCCCGGCACCATGGAGGAGTGCTTCCAGTTCACGTACCAGGCCTTCGACCTGGCCGAGCGCTACCAGACGCCGGTCTTCGTGGTCTCGGACCTGGACCTGGGCATGCAGAACTGGGCCTCGCAGCCCTTCGCCTACCCCGAGGGCGACTTCGACCGGGGCAAGGTCCTGGACGAGGATCAGCTCAAGGTCATCCAGGACTGGGGCCGCTACAAGGATGTGGACGGCGACGGCATCTGCCAGCGCACCCTCCCCGGCACCCCCGGCGGCAAGGGGGCCTACTTCGCCCGCGGCACCGGCCACAACCCCTACGCCCTCTACTCCGAGAAGCCCGAGGAGTTCCTGGCGACGGTGGACCGCCTCAAGAAGAAATTCATGAACGCCCGCGCCTCCGTGCCGGAGCCCCTGCTCACCGGTCCCGGCGTGCAGCGCGGCATCCTGGCCTACGGGTCCAGCGATCCCGCCGTGGCCGAGGCCCGGGACCTGCTGACGGAACTCCACGGCAAGGACACCGACTACCTGCGGGTGAGGGCCCTGCCCTTCACCGACGCCGTGGAGGCCTTCATCGCCTCCCACGACGTGGTCTACGTCGTCGAGCAGAACCGGGACGGCCAGATGACGAACCTGCTGCGGGAGTTCTTCCCCCAGCACTCCACGCGGATGAAGAAGGTCCTGCACTACGACTCGACCGCCATCACCGCCCAGACCATCGTCGACCAGATCAACGCCTCCGAGAACTGAGGGCCCGACCATGACCACCGCCACCATCCCCACCAACAAGATCGGCCTCACCCGGCAGGACTACGTGGGCGCCAAGTCCACCCTGTGTCCCGGCTGCGGCCACGACGCCATCACCGCCCAGATCATCCAGGCCGCCTGGGAGATGAACCTCGAGCCCCACCGCGTCGCCAAGCTCAGCGGCATCGGCTGCTCCAGCAAGACCCCCACCTACTTCATGAGCCAGGCCTGGGGCTTCAACTCCGTCCACGGCCGCGCCGCGGCCGTGTGCACCGGCGCCGCGCTGGCCAACCGGAGCCTCATCAACATCCTCGCCAGCGGCGACGGCGATTCCATGTCCATCGGCATGGGCCAGCTGGTGCACATGATCCGGCGCAACGTGCCGGTCGTGTACATCCTGGAGGACAACGGCGTCTACGGCCTCACCAAGGGCCAGTTCAGCGCCACCGCCGACGTCGGCTCCACCCTCAAGCACGGCGACGTGAACGAGATCACGCCCATCGATCCCTGCACCCTGGCCATGGAGCTGGGCTGCGGCTTCGTCGCGCGCAGCTTCAGCGGGAACCCCAAGCAGCTGGGCACCATCCTCAAGGCCGCGCTCGCCTACGAGGGCACCGCCCTCATCGACGTCATCAGCCCCTGCGTGACCTTCAACAACCACGACAGCTCCACCAAGTCCTACAAGAACGCCAAGGACCGGGAGATGCCCCTGCAGGAGCTGGGCTTCGTGCCCTACTACGACGCCGAGGAAGTGGAGATCGAGGCCGGCGAGGCCATGGAGGTGGGCCTTCCCGACGGGTCCCGCCTGACCTTCCGGGCCATCGACAAGGACTTCGACCCCACCGACCGCTTCGCGGCCATGAAGGCCGTGCACGAGGCCCACGACCGGGGCGAGTTCCTCACCGGCATCCTGCACATCAAGACCGGCAAGCCCATCCTCCACGACTTCACCCACACCGTGGACGACGTCCTGGCCACGATCCCCCAGGCCCGGGTCAAGCCCGGCCCCGAGGTGCTGGCCGAGTGCATGCGGGAGCTGATGTAGCCTTCAGCGGCGCTTGGGCGCCGCGCTGATCGTGAGCGTGGACCTGCCCGTGACCCCGATGTGGATCCCGTCCCGGGCGAGCTCCGGATCGTCCACCTTCCGGAATCCGTTGTAGTAGACGGACGGCACGGAGGGCGGCCGCACGTCCGCGGCCGTCATCCCCATGAACTCTCCCAGCTGCTGGGAGTTGGTGGTGCTGTTGGAGCCCATCACGAAGGCCTGGGTCAGCGAAGGCGCCAGATCCAGCCGGAACAGCCGCAGGCGCTCCTGCAGCGTGTCGCCCCACACTTCCACCTGGGCGGATCCCGCCAGCCGCGGCTGCCGGAGCCCCTTCACCCCCGCGACCCGCTTGGCGCGAGGCGCCGGCATTTCCAGGTACCACGGCGTCAGCCGAATCTCCCGGTACGTCGGAGGCCCTTCCGCCGGCGCCTGGAAAAATCCGCCGGCAACCAGCAGAAAGATCAGGAACTTGACAGGTGATTTTCTCATGACCCAAGTGTCCATTCCCGGACGGGCAAGGGCAAGCCCAACCTTTCCCATGCCAAGGCCGAAGCCCCCGCCTGCGCCCCCATTGACGAACCGGCCGCCCCCGGTAGAATGGAACCTCCTGGGGCTGTAGCTCAGCTGGGAGAGCGCCTCGTTCGCAATGAGGAGGTCGACAGTTCGATCCTGTTCAGCTCCACCAAACCTAAACCCTCTAAGTTAATAGCTTAGAGGGTTTTTCTTGCCACGCCATGCCTTCCAGCCTGGAAGCCGTGGGGGAGATCAAGGACGTCCCCGCCGGCCAGCCCTCCCAGGTCCTCCTTCGCCGCCCCGCATCCGCGCGGCCGCGTACCAGCTCATGGCCTCCCGCTACTCCGCGATGGTCAACCAGGTGGCGCTCTACAAGGCCTTGGCAGGCCAGATCCAGGTCCAGAACCGACCTTGGATATTCCCTGCTCCTCACATTTGTGGAAGGAAAAGTTCCGCCGTGAGCAAGCCCCCAGATCCGCCTGCCAGCAGGACCCGACCATCCTTGAGGAGGATGGAGAGGTGGTACGTGCGGGCGGCATTCAAGGGACCGAGTGCCTCCACGATTGAGAGAGCCGGGGCATATCGATAGCCGTTAGGGGTGCCGAGGCCGCCCGTAATCAGCACGGTCCCCTCCGGAAGGAGGTTCGCCCCGGAACCTGCCCCGATCGGATCCGGCAGGTAGCCGGCCCTGCTGAAGGTTCCCGTCTCCGGATCATAGAGTTCAAACAGGGAATAATCCTCAGGAGCTATCGTTCCCATGGCACCCCCGGCGAACAGGACCTTGCCGTTGGGCAGAAGAGTCGCAGTATGGTATGCCCGGCCCACGGCCATGCTTCCCGTACTCACCAGGGTGTCGGCGACGGGATCATAAAGATAGGCTCTCTCTGCGTCCCATGCGCCCCCCCCGGCGAGAAGGCAGCGGCCGTCCGATAAAAGGGTCGCAGAGAAACCCCTATAGCCACGGTAAACGATATTGCTCAATTTGAATGTCCCTGTCTCCGGATCGTAGAGCTCAGCGGTCCAAGGCGTGTACCCGGTTATCTGGCTTGAGATTCCGCCCGTGATGAGGACCCTCCCATCCTTCAACAAGGTGGTCATGGGGGCGCCATTCCGTGGGTCGTTCAAATCGCCGGTGCGGGTCAGGGCCTGGGTGGCAGGGTCGAAAAGATAGGCACGCTCGGAAAGAGGCCAGTGGAACATGTCCGTTGAATACGTCGATTCAGCCAACACCAGCACTCTGCCATCCTTCAGGCAAGTGGCGGCCACGCATGGAACCGGCAGGTCCGGACCTTGGCGAAAGGTGCCGGTGGCAGGGTCGTAGGTCTGTGTCTGGGTGGAAGACCTTCCCGCCACCCATACGTTCCCGGTGGGAAGGAGCACGCCAAAAAGGCTGTCGATCGCCATGGCCCCGGTTGGCACAAAGGGGGAGACCCCTGCGGTGGCCGTGGCCTGAACCCTGTCCCCGGCGGGGTTGACCACGCTGAGCGTGAAGAGGGTGGTGGCATGGACGGGCCCAACCGTAAGCCCGGGCAATCCGCTCGGAATGGGTCCGACGCCCTTATCCACTGCGCCTTCGCCCCCTTCATACGTGGCTTGCAATGTGACCATCCCTCCCGCCAGAACCTTGGCGGGTGTCGCCAGGAACCCGGTGATGCGGGGCGGGGCGACGACCTGGACAGCCACGGTCAGGATGGCGGAGTCCCCGGCACGGTTGGTGACCTTCAGGGTGTAGACGGTGTCCGAGCCGGGAGAAATGGAAGAGGAACCTCCATCGATCACTTCGCCGACACCCTGGTCGATGCTCCCAGTCCCGCCGCTGAATGCATAGGTCAAGATCGCGGCATTGCCGTTGGACAGGATTGGCTGGCTGACCTTGAACGTAGTGATCACGGGAGCGGGGACCACTTCCACCCTGGCCTCCCGGGAAACGGCTTGGCCGGATTGACTGGTTACCGTCAGGATGAAGGTGGTCGTGCTGGAAAGGGGACCCGAGGAATACTCCATTCCGCTTTGGACGGTTCCGATCCCGTTGCCAACCAGGCCGGTTCCGCCCGAGAACTGGGCGGTCAATGTGGTCGAAGCCCCGGCCGTGATGACGGCCTTGGCGGCCGCGAAGGACTGGATGATGGGCGGGGGCGGGGCCGGCGTCCTTCCTCCGCATCCAGTTGCCCAGAGAATCAACAATCCAGTGATGCCCGACAGAAGCTCGGCGGGTTTTGTGGACTTCATTGCCAACCTCCAGAACAATCAGCGGGCCGGGAGGCGAACAGGGTCCGTTGGGATTATGAATTATAAACCTGCATGGCAAAATTCGGCAAAGCCTCCCAAGACCACCCTGGTTTACATTTTTTGGAGTTCCCTGCTCACGCTGCCCTGGGTGCTTTATCGGGGACGGCATGGACACTTGCCCTGTTTCAACCCAGCGCCCTCCTCCTCCAAAGCAGCAGGCCGCGAGGCGCACCATCGTCAGGGCGGCCGCGGCGGCGAGGGTGCCGCGCCAGCCCATGCCCAGGACCAGGACGCCCATGGCCACGGCCAGGCAGCCGATCTCCAGGGCCGTGGCCTCGGTGATGATGCGGGTGCGGCCCGCCAGGATCCAGCGGGTGCGCTGCCAGCTGGGGGCGTATTCCAGGACGGGGTAGGCCAGGAGCAGGCGGGAGGGGACCAGGACGAAGGGGAGAAGGGAGGCGTCCAGGCCCAGGATCTGGCGGTACCAGGTCTTCACCAGTGGCGTGAAGACGATGAGCGCCAGCAGGAGGGTGACGGCGCCGGCCAGGAGCCGGGCCGCGCGGCGAACCTGGGGGGAGGGCCCCCCGTCCGGCGCCTTCAGGGCCACGCCCACTTCCTGGAAGGCCACCCCGCCGCTCCGGAAGAAGAAGGGGAAGGACTGGACCACGGGCCAGGCAGCAAGGCACTGCACCGGATAAGCTCCCCGGCCCATGAAGAGGATCAGGATCAAAGGGCCTGGTTGATCCACGCCCTGATGATTTCAGCGACTTCATGGAGCTCCATTCGTTTTCCCCAGAACAAGGGGGCAATCGCCTGGTAGGCCTGCCTGATCAAGGCCCAGGTTGCTCCACCGCAGGGAAGGAAGGCAGGATCCCCGGCAAATTCAGTCGCTTAATGCAGCCGGGGCCGGGGTTCGAAACCGAGCGCGAACGCGCCGACTCACACCGGCAAAAAAACGGGCCGGGGATGAACGGGGATGGGCGGCAATACTGTTAGCTTAGTTATTTCGTGCATTTCCGTTCACCCAGGGTTCAGTCCTGATGGTGACGCAAGGCCCCATTCGACGGGTTGGGCCCCGCTCTGAACGCTTTACGGTTGGCCAGGGCCTCGTTCTGCGTCATACGCCCCGGGGATTCTGTCGGTGTCGGCAGGGCATGACGCGTTCCTCAAGGAGTTCGTGCAACACCCTTTCGTGGAAGGCGGGGACGGCCCGAGGGGGGGAGAGACGCGATCTGCGTCATTTTCCGCTTGATCACTCTTACGGCATGGACGAACGATAGGCGATCCGGGTCGACCTCCCCCACCTGGGCCGCTTCGTGCATTAGGCCGCGAACGGCGAAATAGGCCATCATCAGCCCGTAGAATTCCTGTCGGACTAGGTCGGGGGTCTTGCTACGAAGGGTGAGCTTCCCGGCTCGGAGATGGGTCTTGAGCCCATCAAAGGCAGTTTCGATCTCCCATCGTTCGGGGTAAAGAGCTGCAAGTTCCGCAGCCGGGGCTCGCGTGGGATCCAGGATGGTCGTGATCAGGCGGTAGACCGGTTCCGGGTTCGGAACACCTGTCAGGGTGTAGTCCACCACCCGGACCACCACCCCATCGCGCTTCTGCTTCTGGTCATTCTGGGACTCATAGACGCGACTAAGGCAACTCCCGTCCTCCAGTTCCTTTTCCCGGGGGAGCACCAGGCTCTTCTTGACGCGCCAAACCAGCTCGGAGCCGGTAGCCCTGGCGGTGTTCCAGGTCCGGAAGCCGTAGAACCCCCTGTCCGCCATACAGAGCATGCCGGGCTGGAGCAGAGGGAGAACTTCTTCGGCCAAGGTCAATTCGCCGGTCAGATAGGGAGCCATCCGGCTGCCGAACAAAACCCGGGTGCCAGTCTCGACTAGGGATAGAAACCGGATTGCCGGAAAAGCACTGTCGCCCTTGGGTCCGGTCTGGACCCCAAAAGCCTCCCGGTTCTCCGCCTCATCAGGTACATCCATCGTGCTGCCATCAAGGCTCACCAGGCGCCATTCGCGAAACCAGGCACCTTGGGTTTCCTCGGTGGCGATGGGCTTGACCACCTCGTCATGGAGAAGCCGGACCGCCTCCCAGCCCAGCCGGGTGCGGGCTTGCGTGATGCTGGAAGGAGCGACGACCCTGGGCTCGGGATGCTTCCCCTGCAGCCATTGAATCCCTTCAAGGAGGCAGCGCAGTACTTCCCGATAGGAGACCTCCATGTATAGGCCAAGGGCGATCACGTAATACATGGCCACATGGGCTGGAAGGTCCCGCTGCCGGGCGCTGGCCTTCCCGGTCCTGTTGAGAACCTCCTCCACCTTGGCCCGGGGGAAGGTCTTGGCTACCACACCAAGACTGATGTAGTCCGCGATACGGCTCCCCACCGGGAGTTTTGCCTCGGTTCTCGCCATGGTCGCCTCTTCTTGAAAAATAAGCATCTATGGCGAATTATCAATATCTGTACTAATAGTATTTGGATGGGCGGGGATGAAAAAGGGATTCAATCACCCGCAATTCGTCTCCTCCATCTCACCTCGACAGCGGGTGCTGGGGTGGGGACCTCCTACAAATCCAGGCCTTGGGACTTCAACTGCAGAATCCGGGCTTAGTGCGCAGCACTTGGCCTGGACGTAAAACGGGGGCGGAAGGTAGTTCCATCTCAGGGCCGCCCATCCTTCCTGGCAAGAGGATCCCGCCAACCCTCACCTGCGATGACCGCAGATCCCCGGACGGATCCGGGATGTCGGTTCTCTGGATCGGCCGGGTCCTTGAACGCGCCTTCTCCCCGGCGAGGCGCTCCTCAGCGTGGAGTTGCTCCCCCCGGCTTCGGCGCAGGGAGGTAGAGGACCCTATCCGGCTGTGTGGGCGCATAGGCGTTGCGCTGCGGGATCTCGACCCGCTGGAAGGGCCGGTAGTCCTTGATCGCCCCCACGCGGCCGATGCGCAGGGTTTCGCGGAGGATGCCGGTGCCGTTGTTCGCGTCGCTGAAGAGGTTCTGGCCGTAGCCCACGCCGGCGGAGCCATTGAGATTCGACGAGAAGTATTTGAGCCCGGTGATGTTCTTCCGGGCATCCCGGATCCAGTCGATGAATACGACCGCATGGCCGCCGGCCGGATGGGTGCTGTAGCTGAGGAAGTCGCCGGGGCGCGCCTCCTCCAGGTCCGTGATGGCGCGGCCCAGGCCGTAGCTGACGATGCCGCGCTGCTCGGAATCGCCCGGTCCTTCGATGTACCAGATCTGCAACAGGTTGAACAGATCGTGGAAGGTCATGCCGTTGAAGTCGTCCGGGTCCAGGCCCTTCTGGATGTTGCGCAGCTTCATCGCCCGCATGAAGACTTCGAAGGTGAAGCCGCAGCAATAACTTACACGGGATCCGTCCGGATAGGCCTTGGCCACGACCATGCCCTTGAACCACTGGTCCTGGGTCACGCCGTTGTAGATGTCGTATTCCCGGGGTTCCCAGCCGCAGTGATAGGGGTAGGAACCATCGACGGGATAGCCGGAGATGACCTTCATCACGTAGGGACCGAGGGAGCCCTCGGCATCGTCCGCCACCTTCTCCTCCAGGGCGTAGGCCTTGGCCAGGGCCTTGTCCACGGGGGAGAAACCGCGCTCGTCCACGGGATAGGGGCGCGGGGTATAGGTGTAGCGGCGGGCGGCGGGACGTTGGCCGACCGGCTCGGGTTGCCGGCAGCCCAGGAAACCGAGGACGGCGAGGGTGGCGAGCAGGATGGACCCCCGGCCGGCGCGGGGAAGATGCGGAATCGAAGGGAGTCTGGCGTCCATCCGGTCACTTTACCAGCGGCGGCGGGATTGGGGATTCAAATGGCCCGTTTCAGAACCGGACGCCCGCGTAGATGCCGACCTGCGCCTTGGGACCCGAGGCCTTGGCCAGCGTGTCGTTGTTGGAGGTGGCGTCGCCGGCTCCGAGGCTCGTCGAGGTGAGGGGGAAGGCGAATTCCAGGACCACGAAGGGCTTCACGACCGGCGCGGGGAAGCTGAAGCCCGCATGGAGGCGGGCCCAGGGCCGCTGGTAGGTGCTGTCGCCATAGCGCACGTTCGCGCCCTCGAAGCGGTATTCCAGGCCCGCGCCCAGGTCCAGGGGGGCCCGCAGGCGGAGCATGGCTCCGGCCGCATAGTACCCGGCCTTGGAATTCACGACCTCCGTCGCGTGGGTGGCGGTGTTCGTGTAGGTCTGCTGGGCCGAGACCTTGGGCTGGTAGGCGGCCGTGAGCTGGAGGCTGGCCGGGCCGAAGCCGAGGACCGTGTACCCGAACCTCGCCGCCACGACCGTGGCGGATTCGGTGCTGTAGTTGACCGAACCTGAGGGGGTCGTGTTGGTGAAGGAATATCCTGGACTTTTGTACGTCTGCTGGCCGGCGAAGAGTCCCACTTCGAAGTTCTGGGCCGAAAGGGGGCTGATCGCGAGAAGGGACGCAGCCAGGATGAGCGGAATCTTCAATGATGCCTCCGGATCAGGGGTGGATTCTCGAGTTTTGCACGTTCACCCGCATAGACCCGGGCATTCCCTGAACGGTTGAAAAGGTGGGTTGAACGGAAATCCCCGGGGGCGGAGTATCCTCAATTCAACCCTTGTAAAGGAACCGACATGAGCTTCGATGGAACCTGGGACCTGACCGTCAATTCCCCCATGGGCGCGAAAACCTTCCGGATCGCCCTCACCACGGAGGGCGGGGCCGTCGCCGGGACCGTGACCGCGGACGGCCAGTCCACGCCCCTGGTGGACCCCGTGCTGGAGGACGGCCACCTCCGCTGGTCCATGAAGCTGCCCCGGCCCATGAACATCATGCTGGACCTGGACCTCACCTGCGGGGGGGACACCCTGGCCGGCTCGGCCAAGGCGGGACACCTGGCCATGGGGGTCACCGGGCAAAGGGCCGTCTAGGGAACTTTTGATCAAGGTCCGTACCCCCCGTGGGAAAATGGGGGGACGCAAAGGACCCCAGCCATGACCCACGCCACCGAAGCCCCCGTGATCCGCGCCCCCCACGGCACCCACCTGCACTGCAAAGGCTGGGTGCAGGAGGCGGCGCTGCGCATGCTCATGAACAACCTGGACCCCGACGTGGCCGAGCGCCCCGAGGACCTCATCGTCTACGGCGGCCTGGGCAAGGCGGCGCGGAACTGGGACTGCTTCAACGCGCTGGTCAAGGAGCTCAAGCACCTCGGCGACGAGGAGACCCTCCTGGTGCAGTCCGGCAAGCCCGTGGGGGTGATGCGCACCCACGCCGACGCGCCCCGGGTGCTCATCGCCAACTCCAACCTGGTGCCCAAGTGGGCCACCTGGGAGCACTTCCGGGAGCTGGACCGGAAGGGGCTGATGATGTACGGCCAGATGACGGCGGGCAGCTGGATCTACATCGGGAGCCAGGGCATCGTGCAGGGCACCTACGAGACCTTCGCCGAGGCGGCGCGCCAGCACTTCGGCGGGACGCTGGCGGGCACCTGGACCCTCACCGCGGGCCTGGGCGGCATGGGCGGGGCCCAGCCGCTGTCGGTCACCATGAACGGGGGCGTGGCCCTCTGCGTGGAGGTGGACCGCACCCGCATCGACAAGCGCCTCCAGACCCGCTACCTCGACGAATGGACCGACGACCTCGACGACGCCCTGGCCCGGGTGGAGCGCTACGTGCGCGAGAAGAAGGCCGTCTCCATCGGCCTCCTGGGCAACGCCGCCGAGGTGCTGCCCGAGCTGGTGCGCCGGGGCGCGCGGCCCCATCTGGTCACGGACCAGACCTCGGCCCACGACGAGTACAACGGCTACATCCCCGCCGGCCTCTCCCTGGAGCAGGCCGCGGCCATGCGCAAGGACGAGCCCGAGGCCTACGTGCAGCGGGCCCTGGCCTCCATGCGCGCCCACGTGGAGGCCATGCTGGCCTTCCAGGAGGCGGGCTCGGTCACCTTCGACTACGGCAACAACATCCGCGCCCAGGCCCAGCGCGCCGGCTGCGGGAACGCCTTCGCCTTCCCCGGCTTCGTGCCGGCCTTCATCCGGCCCCTGTTCTGCAAGGGCATCGGACCCTTCCGCTGGGCCGCGCTCTCGGGCGACCCCGAGGACATCGCGGTGACGGACCGGGCCATGATGGAGCTCTTCCCCGAAAACGAGGGCATGATCCGCTGGATCAAGGCCGCCCAGGAGAAGATCGCCTTCCAGGGCCTGCCCGCGCGCATCTGCTGGATCGGCGCCGGCGAGCGCCACCTGGCCGGGCTCAAGTTCAACGAGCTGGTGCGGGAGGGCAAGCTCAAGGCGCCCATCGTCATCGGCCGCGACCACCTGGACTCCGGCAGCGTGGCCTCCCCCAACCGCGAGACCGAAGGCATGAAGGACGGCTCCGACGCCGTCTCCGATTGGCCGCTCCTCAACGCCATGACCGCCTGCAGCGGCGGCGCCTCCTGGGTGAGCTTCCACCACGGCGGCGGCGTGGGCATGGGCTACTCGCAGCACTCCGGCGTGGTCATCGTGGCCGACGGCACGGAGCGCGCGGACCGGTGCATCCGGCGGGTGCTGTGGAACGACCCTGCCATGGGCGTCTTCCGCCATGCCGACGCCGGGTACGAATCCGCGAGGGAGCACGCCGGGAAGATCGGGCTGCACGTGCCCATGGGCTGAGCTACCGCGTCAGGGTGAAGTGGTCCAGGACCGCTCCGTCCGTGCCGACCTGCCTGAAGTCCACCTTGTCCCCGGTGATGTCCAGCTGCGAGAAGCAGGTGGTCCGCCAGCGGAGATGCACGGGGTAGGGCTTGGGCGGCGTCTGGCCGGGGTAGTCGGGGTGGCCCGGCGGGTAGGGGTAGTCCTTGGGGTTGGCCCCCCCGGCGCCGGTGACGATGTGGATGACGCCGTTGGCCTTGGTCGCGCCGTTCTGGCCGGTGAAGGCCGTGTCCTCCACGAGGTTCGCGGGGTTGCCGAAGTGGGCCCTTTCGGTGGCGCCGGCGGGCCTGGGCGTGAAGCGCAGGGGCCGGGTGCGCTGGTAGCTGTGCAGGTGGCCCGTGAAGACCAGGGAGACCCGGCGCTTTTCCAGGATGGGCCAGATCTGGCGCATCCAGGTCTCGGTGTACTTCCAGCCCGCTTCGTGGCCCACGTTGAACGCCGGGTGGTGGAACACCACGAAGCGCCAGTCCGCGCCTTGGGCGGCCTCCAGGTCCTTGTCCAGCCAGTCCTTGAGCTGCTGCACCAGGACGTCCGCCTCGGGGGTGCGGTCCTGCCAGTGGTGGGCCGGCAGGGTGCGGTGGGAATAGGCCCACTGGGAGTACAGGTTCGAGTCCAGGAAGGTCCAGTGCACGCCCCCCGAGTCGAACGAGTAGTTCGCCATGGCGGGGAAGCGGTCCCTGGCGGCGGCCAGGAACCCCGCGAAGAGGGAGGGCGGGCTCAGCACGGGGGTCATCATCTTGTGGGCGTTGGCGGGGTCGTGGTTGATCCCGAACGCGGGCCCGTTCAGGGGCTGGCTGAAGTAGTAGTAGTAGGCGAGGCCGTTGGGCCTGGGCGTGAAGCTGAGGTGGCCGTTCCTGAACTCGAAGACGCGGTCGGTATCGTTGTTCCCGAGGCACGCGGCCGTCACGGTGTTGCGCAGCACGGTCCCGCCCGCGGAGGCGCCGGGATCGGCGTTGAGGTTCGGGAAGAAGAGCTCCCGGTACTGGCCGGCATGGCCCTCCATGTTGACGATGTCCCCCGGGACCACCAGCAGGTCCGGATGGGCGGCGGCCATCTGCCGCGCCAGGGCGCGGAAGGCATCCTGGCTTGCAGGGCTCGTCGTGACCAGGTCCCCCGCCACCACCACCCGCTGGGGCTGGCCTTTCGCCTTGAGGGCCGTGCCGTGGTCCTGGAAGACGGCATGTCCGTCCCGGGTGACCTGGTAGGCGAACTTCGCCCCCGCCTCCAGCTTCGTCAGATCGGCCGTGTACACGCGGTGGTGGGGTTCGGAGGGCACGTCGACCTTCACGAAGGAGACCGGGCCCGCGGACCGCCACTGCCCCTTCCGGAGCACGTTCACGGCCCACGCCGCATCGGCGTCCCGGGTCTGCCAGAGCAGGGCCAGCCGGTTGGGGGACGGGGCCGGCCCCAGCTGCAGATAGGGGGGCACCAGGAAGGCCCCGGGCACGGCGAGCACGGGAATCTCGCTGGGCTTGGGATGCGTGGCCGGCGGGGTCCCGGGGGTCCGGGGGGTACCGGGGGTCTGGGGAGTCCCGGGAGTCTGGGGAGGCTCGGGGGTAGGGGGAGGCTCGGGGGTCGGGGGAGGCTCGGGGGTCGGGGGAGGCTCGGGAGTCCTGTGAGTCTGGGGGTCCCGGGTCGCGCGGGAACCACCTCCGCCGCAGGCGGAGGCAAGGAGCAGAAGGGAGAGGGGGAGGAGAAGGCTCTTCGACATAATAAATTATTATTTTTATTTTGAGTGCAGGTCAACCCTTAAAATTTAATATTATGCCTTATTGTTATATTTATGTATTGAGATCACCATCACCGATGCATGAATAGATTAAGCATATGCTTGGATTACCTGCCGCCGGAGAATGAAGGCCACACCCGGAGCCGCCATGATCATCCCCGACATCGACGACCTGATCCTGGAGCACGACGACGAGTCCGGCATCGAGGAGCTGGGCCGGCGCGTCCTGGCCCGGGGGCCCTGGACCACGGTGGCGTTCCTCGTGCGCACCCGCGCGCCGGAAGGCGCCTGGGAGGGGCCCCACCTGTGGTTGCACCGCTACCAGAAGGCGGCCCAGGGCTGGAAGCTGGTGAGCCGGTTCCGCACCACCGAACCCGAGCAGCTGGATGCCCTCCTGGGCGCGCTCGAGGGCTGGCGGGAGCTCATCGCGTCCCGCTGAAGGGGCCCCTTCCCCCTTCCCAGGTGAAGCCCGCGCCGCCTCGTGCGATGCTGGAGGGTTCAGGAGTCTCCATGGCCGTCGCCCTCAGTCTCGTCAAGGTCACCAAGCGCTTCGGCGCCCAGCCCATCCTCGAGGGGCTGACCTTCGGCCTGCAGATGGGGGAGAAGGTGGGCCTCATCGGGCGCAACGGGGCGGGCAAGTCCACGCTCTTCAAGCTCCTGGCCGGGGAGGACACGCCCGACGAGGGCGAGGTGGTCCTCACCCAGGGGCTGCGGGTGGCCCACCTGGCCCAGGACCCCCACTTCGCCCCGGACGCCACGGTGCGCAGCGCCCTGGAAGCGGCCCTCCGGGACCACCGGGCCCTCATCGCCCGCCACGGGGAGATCCACGAGGCCCTTCAGGCCGCCACCCCCGACCAGGCCGAGCGGCTCCACATGGAGCTGGACGGCGTGGAGCACCACCTCCACCACATGGGCTGGGACCTGGAACCGCGGCTCAAGGAGGCCCAGACCACCTGGGGCCTGCTGGACCTGGAGGCCACGGTGGAGTCGCTCTCCGGCGGCTGGCGCAAGCGTGTGGCCCTGGCCCAGGCCTGGCTCCAGGACCCGGACGTCATGGTGCTGGACGAGCCCACCAACCACCTGGACCCCGAGCAGGTGGAAAAGCTCGAGCTCTGGCTCCAGGGATTCGGCGGCGCGCTGCTGCTCATCACCCACGACCGCCACCTCCTGGACGGCGTCGTGGACCGCATGCTGGAGCTGGAGAACGGCGGCGTCACCAGCTACGACGGCTCCTACAGCGACTACCTCCTGGAGCGCAGCGACAAGGAGTTCCGGGAGGCCCGGCTCACCGAGCACATGCAGAACCGCCTGCGCCGGGAGCTGGCCTGGCTCCGCCGCGGCGCCAAGGCCCGCACCCGCAAATCCAAGCTGCGCATCCAGGACGTGCTGGACCTGGGCGACGAGGTGAAGGACCGCACCCGCCTGGAGCAGCGCACCAGCCTCACCTTCGCCGGAGGCGCCAACCGCTCCGATTCGCTCCTGTCGGCCGAGAACATCCGCTTCAGCTACCCGGGCGCCGGGGTCGAACTGGCCGGGGGCATCGACCTGGTGCTCCAGCGCCGGCAGCGCATCGCCTTCCTGGGCCCCAACGGCTGCGGGAAGTCCACGCTCCTGAAACTCCTGCTGGGCGAGCTGGAGCCCACCTCCGGCACCATCCACCGCCACCCCAAGCTCTCCATCTCGGCCATCTCCCAGGGCCGGGGCGAACTGCGGGCGGACCTCTCCGTGGCCGACAACATCGCCGAGCGCGCCTCCATGGTCAAGGTGGGCGGGCAGGAGCTGCTGGTGCTGGTGTACCTCACCCGCTTCGGCTTCCCCGCCGACCAGCAGAAGCGCATGGCCGGGACCCTGTCGGGCGGCGAGCGCAACCGGCTCCTGCTGGCCAAGGCCATGCTGCTGCCCTCGGACCTGCTGGTGCTGGACGAGCCCACCAACGACCTGGACATCCCCACGCTCCAGAACCTGGAGGAGGCGCTCCTGGACTACCCGGGCTCGCTGCTCCTGGTGAGCCACGACCGGTTCTTCCTGGACCAGGTGGCCACCCACACCCTGGCCTACAACCCCGAAGGCGAGCCCCGGTGGGAGATGTACGAAGGCAACCCGTCCTCCGTGCGCCGCCTGCGCGCCGAGCGCGCCCAGGAGGCCCCGAGGGCGGAGGCCCCGGGCAAGGCGGCCCGGGCCGAGACCCGGGAGGCCGGCAAGCGCAAGGCGGGCCTCTCCCAGAAGGAGGAGCGGCGCCTGGCGGAGGTGGACGCCGCCATGGCCGCGCTCCACGCCCGCATCCAGGAGCTGGAGGCCGCCATGGCCGACCCCGCGGCCTTCATCACCGCCGACGCCCCCGGCCACAAGGCGCTGCGCGACCGGGACGAGGCCAAGGCCCGCCTGGAGGAACTGGAGCTGGAGTGGCTGGAGCTGGAGGAGAAGCGGGGCTGAAAATCGCCCGCCTTTTCCGATTCCGCGCATGATGGAGGAACGAAAGGCCACCATGCCCCTGCCCCTCCTCCCCGAAGACATCCGCGCGGATCTCGCCGAAGCCGCACTCAAGGGCTTCTTCCTGGTCACCGCCCTGTGGCGCCTGGACCAGCGCCAGGAGATGGCCCTGCTGGGCCAGCCGCCCCGCGCCACCTTCTTCGCCTGGAAGGAAGGCGGCCGGGCCGCCCTCGGCCGCGACACCCTCCAGCGCATCTGCTGCATCATGGCCATCTGGAAGGGCCTGAAGCTCCTCCTCCCCGAACCGGCCCGGGCCCTGGCCTGGATGCGGGAACCCAACGCCAGCCCCCTCTTCGAGGGCCTGGCCCCCCTGGACCTCATGACCCGCGGGCGGGTCCTGGACCTGGCCGACGTGCGCCGGCTCCTGGACGCCCACATGGGCGTCGGATGACCGACCACGTCGCGCTCCTGCGCGGCGTCAACGTGGGCGGCAAGCATCCGCTGCCCATGAAGGACCTGGCCGCGCTCTTCGCCGGGGCGGGGTGCGCCGACGTGCGCACCTACATCCAGTCGGGCAACGTGCTCTTCACGGCGGAACCCGCCCTGGCGGCGGAGCTGCCGGAGCGCATGGCCGCCGCCATCCTCGAACGCTTCGGCATTCCGGCCCCCGTGATCCTGCGCACCCGGGACGAGCTCCTCGACGTGGTGCGGCACAACCCCTGGCCCGGCGACGAGGCGATCCTCCAGGTGCTGTTCCTGGCCGGGGCGCCCCGGCCCCTGGACTCCGGCTCCAACGGGGAGGACAGCTTCGCCCTGCGCGGCCGGGAGGTGTACCTCCGCCTGCCCAACGGCGCCGCCCGCACGAAGCTCACCAACGCCTGGTTCGACAGCCGCCTGGGCACCACCTCCACCGGCAGGAACTGGCGCACGGTGACGAAGCTGCTGGAACTGTTCTAGCGCCCGCAGGGCCTCCCGGCGCCGGTTCCCACGTAGGCGCAGGACGTGTCGTCGCAGCAGGTCATGCACACCCGCTTGCAGGCCTCGAAGCCCGTCAGCTCCACGTCCGGGGACAGGAAGCCCGGCTTCGCCGGCTCCTCCCGCATGAGGTCGGTGCTGAGATACTTCTTGTTGTCGTCGGAGAAGACCGTCACCACCACGGCGTCCGGCCCCAGCTCCTCCTGCACCTTGAGCGCCCCCAGGAAGTTGGCCCCGCTGGAGATGCCCACGCCCAGGCCCAGGCGGCCGGCCAGCAGCTGCGCCATGAGGATGGCGTCGCCGTCGTCCACCGCGATGATGCCGTCCAGGTCGCCCAGCTTGACGATGGACGGGATGAACTCGTCGGAGATGCCCTGGATCCGGTGCTTGCCCACCTTGTGGCCGGTGCTCATGGTGGGGGAGTTGGCGGGCTCCAGGGGGTGGAGCTTCACGCCGGGGTGCATCTCCTTCAGGAAGGCCCCCACGCCCATGATGGTGCCGCCAGTGCCCACGCCCGCCACGAAGGCGTCCGGGGTGAGGCCCTGGAACTTCAGCTGCCACCAGATCTCGGGGCCCGTGGTGGTGCGGTGGGCCTCGACGTTGTCGGTGTTGGAGAACTGGCAGGGGAGGAAGCAGCCCGGGGTGGAGGCGGCCAGTTCCTCGGACAGCCGGATGCTCCCCAGGAAGCCTCCCTCCTCCTTGCTCACCAGGCGGATGGCGGCGCCGAGGCTGCGGATGAGGTCCTTGCGCTCCTGGCTCATCCAGTCCGGCATGAAGATCGTCACCGGGTGCCCCAGGGCCCGCCCCAGGGCCGCGAAGGAGATGCCCGTGTTGCCGCTGGTGGCCTCCGCGAGGGCCGCCCCCGGGGCCAGCACGCCGCGCTGGTAGGCCATCTTCAGCACGTGCAGGGCCATGCGGTCCTTGATGCTGCCGGTCATGTTGAGGTTCTCGGCCTTGGCGAAGATGCGCCGGGGCCGGCCCTTGTACGTGAAGTGCACGGCCAGCAGGGGGGTGTTGCCCACCAGGTGGCCCAGGTCGTGGATGCGGCGGGGGATGTCGAGTGGGATCACGGTGGCCTCGGGCTTCCAGCGTCCCAGGGAAACAATCGGAATTGCCATGCACACAATGCAGTAAAAATTGCCGCTTTCTTTTCGTTTTTTTTGCGCCATATTTAAGCGCTCGGAGGTCGAGCGTGCTGGCGATGTGGGTTCCCGAAATGCCGTTCCAGATGGCCTGTCAGGCGGACGCAGGCCTGAAGGAGCGGCCTTTGGCTTTTCTCAGCCCCGGCGCCCAGCGCACCCCCTGCCTCTGGCTGGTGAACCGCCTGGCCCGGGCCGAGGGGGTGGCCCCCGGCGAGCCCATGGACCAGGCCCTGCGGCGCCTGCCCGGCCTGCGGGTGCTGGACCCGGCCCCCCAGACCTGGTGGGAGGCCCAGGGGCTCCTGGGCGAGTTCCTGCAGCACTGGAGCCCCCAGGGCCTCCTGGGGCGCATGGGCGAGGCCCTGGTGGACCTGCGCGGCACCGCCCGCCTCTACGGCGGGCCCCGGGACGCCGCCAGCCGCATGCAGCGGGACCTGGCGCAGTCCATGGGCTGGACCAGCCAGGGGGGGCTCTCCCAGAGCGCCACGGCGGCGCGCCTGGCCACCCGCACCCCGGAGGCCCTGGCGGAGGTGCCCGACGGCTCCGAGCAGGTCTTCCTGGCGCCCCACCCCCTGGGCCGCCTGCCCGACATCACCCCCCGGGTGCGCTACCGGCTCCAGCGCCTGGGGCTGGCCCGCTTCGGGGACCTGCAGCCGGTGCCCCTGCCCACCCTCAGCCAGATCATGCCCGAGCCCGACGCCCGCCTGGCCCTCTCCCGGGCCCGGGGGGAGGACCGGCCCCGCCTGCCCATGCTGGCCGATCCCCTGGGGGAGTCCCGCCACCCCTGGCGCCTGGAGCCCGCCTGCCTCCCCGAGGAGGTCCCCCTGGCCTTCTGGTGCCTGGAGCGCTTCTGGAACGACGGCCGCTCCCCCCGGCAGCTCACCCTGCGCTGGTGGGACGTGGACGGCGTGGCCCACCGCTGGCAGGCCCCCGCCGAGGCCCTGGCCGAGCCCGCCATGCTCCTGGCCCGCCTCGTGGAGGCCGCCTTCCGCCAGGGGGCCGAACGCCGCATCCTCGTGCACCGGCTGGAGCTGCACATGGCCTGGGGGCTGGGGCGGAGCCGGGGGCTCTTCGAGGCGCCGCTCACCCGCAAGCTGGGCGCCCTGGAGAACACCCTGACCCGGCTCCGCAGGCGCTTCCCCGACAAGCCCGTGCTGCCCGGCTGGGCCCTGGAGGAGGGTGAATCCGCATGACCTTCCTGCTCGCCGTGACCGACTTCTCCACCGGGGAAGGCGTCTACCCCGCGCCCATGGCCGTGGCGCTGGCCCGGCGCCTGGGCTACGGCTGCGTGGCCTCCTGGGACCACGGCCTCCACGGGTGGCCGCGCCTGCGGGAGGAGGCCCTGGCCGCGGGCCTCGCGCCCCTCCTGGCCTCCCGCTTCACCTGGCGGGGCCTGGACTTCGGCGCCCTGCCCCACACCGACCGCGGCTACGCCGAGCTGTGCCGCCTCCTCACGGACCAGGCCCACGGCCGCGAGGGGGACCCGCCCCGGGACTGCGTGCTCCTGGCCGAGACCCTGGAGGGCCAGGAGTACCTGGCCCGGGAGGGCTTCGCGCCCTATCTCCTCGCCCACGCCCGCAACCGGATGGAGGCCATGGCC
The DNA here is from genome assembly GCF_030846775.1 of Geothrix sp. 21YS21S-2. Taxonomy (NCBI): domain Bacteria; kingdom Pseudomonadati; phylum Acidobacteriota; class Holophagae; order Holophagales; family Holophagaceae; genus Geothrix; species Geothrix sp. 21YS21S-2. The sequence continues at coordinate 78,823 of NZ_CP132910.1, read as the reverse complement.
GCCGCCTCCCGGGGCCTCCCCGCCGCCGCCCCCCAGGTGCTGCGCTTCCGCCGCGAGGCCGGCCTGGAGCTGCACCGCCTCAAGCGCGCCATGGCCGAGCGCTCCACGGTCACCCGCGTGGAGCCTCTGTGGGAGCCCCGGGACGCCGCCGTCACCCGGGCCTCCTGGGAGACCCGCTTTCCCGGCGCGGACCCCGCCATCACCCGGGCCTCGGAGGGGATCCTGGAGAAGGTGCGGGCCTGGCGCATGCACTGGGGCGACTGGGTCATGCCCCGGCCCATGTGCGCGCCCGACCTGGACCTGGACGAGGAGCTCAAATCCAGGCTCCGCCAGGGCATCCCGAAGCGCTACGCCGCGCCGCCCCCGGAGCTGGAGGCCCGCATCGACCTGGAGCTCGACCTCATCCGGCGCAAGCGCTTCGCAGGGTACTTCCTGGCCGTGCACGACATCATCCGCGAGGCCAGGGCCACGCGCACCTGCGGCCGGGGCTCGGGGGCGGCCTCCATCGTCAGCTACCTCCTGGGCATCACCAACGTGGACCCCATCGCCACCAACCTCATGTTCGAGCGGTTCCTGTCGGATGCCCGCGTGGACCCGCCGGACCTGGACGTGGACTTCGCCTGGGACGAGCGGGACGAGGTCATCGCCTCCGTCTTCCGGCGCTACGGGCAGGAGCGGGTGGCCATGGTCTCCAACCACGTGTACTTCAAGCCCAAGGGCGCCCTGCGGGACGTGGCGCTGGCCCACGGCCGCCCCGAGGCCGAGCTCAAGGTCCTGGCCCGCTTCATCCGCGGCTGGGACGAGGGGATGCAGGGCATCCAGGACAACCCCGCCTGGGCCCCCATCCTCGCCCAGGCCGAGGCCCTGCGCGGCCACTTCCACCAGCTCTCCGTGCACCCCGGCGGCACCGTCATCGCCCCCGGGGCCCTGTGGCACCACGTGCCCTTCCAGCCCGCTCCGGCCAAGGAGGGGGTGTCGATCACCCAGTGGGACAAGGACGGCGTGGAGGACTACGGCCTGGTGAAGATCGACCTCCTGGGCAACCGCAGCCTCGCCGTGGTGCGCGACGCCCTGGAGGTGCTGGGGGACCGGGCGCCGGCGCCGCTGCACTGGAACCCCCGCCTGGACCCCGCCACCCAGGGCCTGCTGGCCAGGGGCGACTCCATGGGCGTCTTCTACGTGGAGAGCCCCGCCACCCGCCAGCTGCAGCAGCGCGTGGGCAAGGGCGACTTCGAGACCCTGGTCATCCACAGCTCCCTCATCCGCCCCGCGGCCAACCGCTGGATCGACACCTACGTCCGGCGCAGCCGCGGCGAGGAGGCCTACGCGCCCAGCCACCCCGTGCTGGGGTCCCTGCTGTCGGACAGCTTCGGGGTGCTGGTGTACCAGGAGGACGTGGTGCGCGTGGGCATGGCCATGGCGGGCTGGAGTCACGAGGAGGCCGACAAGCTCCGCAAGGTCCTGGGCAAGGACGACTGCTCCGTGAAGCTGCCGCTGTTCGAGGCGCGGTTCCGGGAGGGCTGCGCCGCCCAGGGCATCCCCCCGGCCGTGGTGGACGAGGTGTGGGACATGGTGCGCACCTTCCGGGGCTACTCCTTCTGCAAGCCGCATTCGGCGTCCTACGCCCAGGTGAGCTTCGAGAGCGCCTGGCTCAAGGCCCACCACCCGGCGGTGTTCTTCGCGTCGGTGATCACCAACCAGGGCGGCTTCTACGCCCCCATCGCCTACCTGGGCGACGCCCGGCGCCACAACCTGGTGGTGCGCGGCCCCGACGCCAACCTGTCGAGGTGGGAGTTCGCCGCCGAGGGGGACCGCGGCCTGCGGGTGGGCCTCATGGCCGTCAAGGGCGCCCAGCGCGGCGAGGTGGAGGCCCTGCTGGAGGACCGGGAGCGCCGCGGGCCCTATGCGAGCCTGGAGGAGCTCCTGGAGCGCGTGAGCCTCTCCGTGCCCACCGTGGAGGCCCTGGGTTCGGGCGGCGCCTTCGACCGCTGGGCCCCCGACGGCGACCGCACGCGCCTCCTGTGGACGCGCCTGGGCGGCATCCCCGAGGGCGTGCGGCCCCGCCCCACCGACCCCTTCGACCGCGCCTCCCTGGAGCTGGAGCTCCTGGGCCTGACCCTGGAGATCCACCCCGCCGCCCTCCAGCGGGCCCGCCACGGCGGCGCCCCCCACCGCGCCGCCGACGTGGCCCGCCCCGGCCACCAGCTGCGCTTCTGGGCCCTGGTGGTGGCCGAGAAGACCGTGCGCACCGAGAAGGGCGACCTCATGCAGTTCGTCACCTTCGAGGACGAGACGGCGCTGTGCGAGGCCGTGGCCTTCCCGGACGCCTACCGCAAACGGAGAAGGCCCTTCCGCGTGGGGGACATCCTGCCGGTGGCGGGGAAGAGCGTGCGGCAGGACGGGCTGGTGGTTCTGGAGGTGGCGTAAACGCCCGGGTACCATGGAGCATGGAAAACGCCCACGCCCCCTATGAACTGTCCCTGGACGTCCTGCCCGAGGACATCGACCAGCTCAACCACGTGAACAACGTCGTGTACCTGCGCTGGGTGCAGGAGGCCGCCATCGCCCACTGGACCGCCAAGGCCTCCCGGGAGGCCCAGGAGGCGCTCTTCTGGGTGGTGGTGCGCCACGAGATCGACTACAAGCGCCCGGCCCTGCCGGGCGACGCCATCATCGCCCGCACCTGGGTGGGCCCGGCCAGCCAACGCACGTTCGAGCGCAACACGGAGATCCTCCGGGCCGGCGACCGCACCCTCCTGGCCCGGGCCCGCACCCTCTGGTGCCCCATGGACCTGCGCACCGGCCGGCCCACCCACGTGAGCGACGAGGTGCGGGCGGCCTTCTCCGTGGAGCCGGCGGCCGGGATCTGAGCCCGGCGGGTCATCGCCTGGGCGGAGCGGCCTCCGGGAGCAGCGCCATGGGGCGGCTCTTGAACCGGACGGCCTCCTGTTTCCAGGTGGCCTCGTCCACTTCGGTGAACTCCGGCGGGCTGGCCTTGAAGTTGGCCTTCCACACCCGGAAGAACCGCGCCAGCTTCCGGGGTTCGTCGATTTCCACGGTGACGCCGTACTCGCTGGCCTCCTGCTGGACGTTCAGGGTGTGCCGGCCCGCCGGGATCACCAGGTCCACGTAGCCGTCGTTCTTGAGGATCGCCGCCTTCCGGCCGTCCAGCCAGACCTCGTAGTTGCCCAGCGCGAAGTTGATGGTGTTGGGCCGCCGGTAGACGGTCAGCCTCATGGCCTTCCGGAGGACCGGGGCCGCCCGGAGCCAGGCGCCGGCCTCGATCCGGATGTTCTGCCGGGATGCGATGTGCCCCGGGGCTTCCACCAGCAGGAGGGACTCGCCCGGGACCAGGCCCGGGAGGTCCAGCGGCGCACCGGGGCCCGCGGTCCCCTTGAACTCGCCGTCCAGGTAGACCTTGGCCTCGGGCGCCTCCACGGCCACTTGGAGGCCGCCCTGCCGGGGGGAGGCGGCCGGCAGGGGCCTCGCCGGAGCCGCGAGGGGCGCCGGGGCCGAACCGGGGCGGAAGAGGAATTCCCCCGTGAGCGAGCTGCTGTCCCAGGGGATCTGCTGATCCCCGGAGTCCCGCTTGACCCCCACCCGCACCCGCTTGAAGACCTGCTCCACGGTCTGGCCGGGCTCCCGGAGCGCCTCCAGGAGGTGCTGGGTGTACAGGCCGTTCCCGCCCAGCCCGTCGTTGGCCGTGCTGCCCGGGGCCGTGGCGTAGGCGACGAAGCTGCCGGCGGGCGCGTCCATCTGGGCCAGCCCCCGGCTGGAGGACCGGAAGGTCCGGGCGAAGGGGTTGTTCCGGCAGGCGTCCAGGACGAGGATGTTCAGCCGGTTCCGGGCCGCCTCCATCCAGCCCAGGATGAAGGCCACGTCCAGGGCCTGCACCGGCACCTCGTGCTCCGCGGCGATGTCGGCCCCCACGGGGATCAGGTAGTTGGAGCCCCGCACGGCCATGCCGTGGCCCGCGAAATAGAACAGGCCGACGCCGCCTCCGGCGATCTTCCGGCCGAATTCGCGCACGGCCGCGGACATTCCGGCCCGGTCGGCGTCCAGGACGAGATCGACCTGGAAGCCGCAGGAGCGCAAGGCCTCCGCCATGGCCCGGCCGTCGTTGACGGGGTTCCGCAGGGGCCCCTCCCGGTAGGCGCTGTTGCCGATCACCAGGGCGATGCGCGGTTCATCCTGCGGCTGAGCCGGGGGCCGGATGGCAATTGCCCGATCGGCCGATTGCTGGGCGAGGGCCAGGGACGTGACCAGGAGCAAGGCCAGGGCCCGGAAGCGGAGCATGGTCACCTCGGAGGGAAGGGGATGGCTCCAGCTTAGTCCACCCGGCAAAAAGTTGGCCATCCGGTCGTTTTTGTTCATACTTGTTGCTTATGCAACTTCTGGTCCCCTGGGATGAAGCCAGCCTGCCTCTCATGCTCTCCGTCGTCCGGAGCCGCCTCCGGCAGGTGACGTGGCGCCTGCTGGCCCCGCACGGGATAACGCCCCAGCAGTACCAGGTGCTGCGGGTGCTCTCGGACGCGCCGGGCCTCTGCCACGGCCAGCTGGCCGGGGCGCTGGGGCTGGACAAGCCCACCGCCACCCGCATGGTCCAGGCGCTCGTGCGCAAGGGCTGGGTGGAGGTGCTGGCCCACCCCAGCCACGGGCGCAAGACGCGCCTGGAGCTGAGCGCCGGGGGGCGGGCCAAGGTGGACAGCCTCGTGGGGTTCCGGACCGCCGTCCGGGAGGGCCTCGAAGCGGGCCTGGACGATGGGGAGCGCAAGGCCGTGCGGGCGCTCCTCCACAAGCTGAAGAACAACCTGGACCACCTGGACGGGGCCCCGTCCGATCTGAGGTAACGCCCCCATGTGGATCGTCCGGCTCGCCCTGCGCCGTCCCTACACCATCGCCGTCATGTGCATGCTCTTCCTCCTCATGGGCGCGCTCTCCATGCGGCGCATGCCGGTGGACATCTTCCCGGCCATCGACATCCCCGTGGTCACGGTGGTGTGGAGCTATTCCGGCCTGAGCCCCGAGGAGATGGAACGCCGGGTGGTCAACGTGAGCGAACGGGCCATGTCCACCACGGTCAACGGCATCGAGCGCATCGAGTCCCAGAGCATCCAGGGGGTGGGGGTCCTGCGGGTGTACTTCCAGCCGGGCACCGACATCGGCGGGGCCATCGCCCAGATCGGCTCGGTGACCAACGCCATCCTGCGCATCCTGCCCCCGGGCATGACGCCCCCCAACATCATCCAGTTCAACGCCAGCAACGTGCCCGTGGTGCAGCTGACCGCGCGCAGCGAGACCCTCTCCGAGCAGCAGATCTACGACCACTCCCTCAACTTCATCCGCATCCGGCTCTTCACCATCCCGGGGCTGTCCACGCCGGCGCCCTTCGGCGGCAGGGGCCGCCAGATCTCGGTGGACATCGACCCCGCCAAGCTCGCGGCCCGGGGCCTCGGCCCCGCCGACGTGGTGACCGCCGTCTCCTCGGAGAACGTCATCGTCCCCGCGGGCCTGGCGCGCCTGGGCGCGCGCGAGCTGCCCATCCTCACCAACTCGAACCCCTCGAGGATCGAGGACCTCAGGAACATCCCCCTCAAGCTGGTGAACGGGTCGCCCGTGTACCTGCGGGACGTGGCCCAGGTGTACGACGGCTTCACGGACCAGACCAACATCGTGCGCATCAACGGGAACCGGGCCACCTACCTGGCCATCCTCAAGAAGGCCGACGCCAGCACCCTGGCGGTGGTGGACGCGGCGAAGGAGATGCTGCCCGTCATCAAGGCCGCCGCGCCCAAGGGCCTGGAGCTGAACTTCGACTTCGACCAGAGCCAGTTCGTGCGCGGGGCCATCTCGGACGTGGTGAAGGAGGGCTTCATGGCCTCCCTGCTGGTGTCGCTGATGATCCTGTTCTTCCTGGGGTCCTGGCGGGCCATGCTGCTGGTGTGCACCAGCATCCCGCTGGCCATCTTCGCGGGCATCATCGGCCTGAAGGTCTCGGGCCAGACCATGAACATCATGACCCTGGGCGGCCTGAGCCTGGCCATCGGCATGCTGGTGGACGACGCCACGGTGGAGGTGGAGAACATCCACCGCAACCAGGCCATGGGCAAGCCGCTGACGGTGGCCATCCTGGACGGCGCCAGCCAGATCGCGGTGCCGGCCATCGTGGCCACCCTGGCGATCTGCATCGTGTTCTTCCCGGTGGTGCTGCTGGTGGGGCCGGCGAAGTACCTCTTCACGCCCCTGGCCATGGCGGTGGTCTATTCCATGCTGGCCTCGTACCTCCTCTCCCGCACCCTGGTGCCCACCCTGGCCCGCATGCTGCTGGAGCACGACCACCACGCCCCCGGGACCCGCCTGGGGCGCTTCAACGCCTGGCGCGAGCGGGGCTTCACGCGCTTCCAGGACGCCTACGGGCGGCTCCTGGACCGGGTCCTGCACCACCGGGTCTTCGTGCTGGGCCTGGCGGTGGCCTTCGCCGTCCTCAGCGTGGGCCTGCTGGGGGTGCTCGGGCGGGACTTCTTCCCGGCCGTGGACGTGGGCCTCATGAAGCTCCACGTGCGCGCGCCCTCGGGCACGCGCCTGGAGGAGACCGAGCGCGTCATCGCCCAGGTGGAGGACGCGGTGCGCGACCTGGTGCCGGCCCGGGAGCTGGCCACCATCAACAGCAATATCGGCGTGCCCAGCGCCTTCAACATGGGCTTCATCCCCACCGACAACGTCACCAGCCAGGACGCGGACGTCTCCATCTCCCTCAAGCACGGGCACCGGCCCACCGCCGCCTACATGAAGGCCCTTCGGGAGGAGCTCCCCAGGCGCTTCCCGGGCGTCGGCTTCTACTTCCAGTCCGCCGACATCGTGAGCCAGGTGCTCAATTTCGGCATCCCCGCCGCCATCGACGTGCAGGTGGAGGGCCCCAACCTGGCCGCCAGCGCCGAGGTGGCCCGGCGCCTGGAGGCCGGCATGCGGCAGGTGCCGGGCGCCGTGGACGTGCGGCTCAAGCAGGTGGTGAACGCCCCGGGCTACCGGGTGGACGTGGACCGCCTGCGCGCGGCCCAGCTGGGCCTGAACCAGCAGGCCGTGGCCAACGGCCTCCTGGTCTCGCTCTCGGGCAACGGCCAGCTGGCGCCGTCCTACTACCTGGACCCCGTCACGGGCGTGAACTACACCGTGGCGGTCAAGACCCCCCTGTCCCGCATGGCGACCCCGCGGGACCTCATGGCCACGCCCTTCAGCCTCCCGGGGGGCTCGGCCCTGTTGCAGACCACGACGTTCCAGGGCGCCGGGCCCGCCTCGCAGCCGCCCTCGGAGCCCCTGTCCAACTTCGCCTCCCTCAACAGGATCAACGTCGCCAGCGAGATCAACCACTACACCGTGCAGCGCGTGCTGGACGTCATGGCGGGCGTGGAGGGCCGCGACCTGGGCTCCGTGGTGGGCGACATCCGGACCCGGATCCGCGACCTCGGCCCCCTGCCCCCCAACACCCGGATCCGCATCCGCGGCCAGTCCGAGGTGATGGTGGAGGCCTTCGTGAACCTGGCGGGGGGCCTGGTCATCGCCATCGCCCTGGTGTACCTCCTGATGGCCGTGCTCTACCAGAGCTGGCTGGACCCCTTCATCATCCTCTTCGCCGTGCCGGGCGCCCTGGTGGGGATCCTCTGGATGCTGGCCTTCACGGGCACCACCCTGAACGTGGAGTCCCTCATGGGCGCCATCATGGCCGTGGGCATCGCCACGTCGAACTCCATCCTCCTGGTGAGCTTCGCCAACGACGTGCGCGTGGCCCATCCGGAGATGACCGCCCTGGAGGCGGCCTTCGCCGCAGGGCGGACCCGGCTGCGCCCGGTGCTCATGACCGCCCTGGCCATGATCCTGGGCATGGTCCCCATGGCGCTGGCCCTGGGCGAGGCCGGCAGCCAGAACGCGCCCCTGGGCCGGGCCGTCATCGGCGGGCTCCTGATGGCCACGGTGGTGACGCTGTTCATCGTGCCGGTGGTCTACAGCCTCTTCCGCAAGAAGCCCCCCACGGCCCACCTCCTGGACGAAAAGTTCCACACCGAGCAGCAAGGAAGTGAAGCATGAGCAACGATCCGACCTTCTCCCGTTTCCGCCTGGGCGGCATCGCCATCCTGCTGGTGAGCGCCTCCGCCATCGCCGTGCTGTGGGGCGTGCAGCGCACCGGTGTTCGCCACGAGGCCCGGCGCCTGCGCTCGGACCAGGAGGCCGGTCCCCGCGTGCGGGTGGCCCTGGCCGGGGGGGACGGCGACGCCCGCACCCTGGAACTGTCCGGAGAGGCCCTGCCCTACCTCTCCACCACCGTCTATTCCAAGGTGGCCGGCTTCCTGCGCGAGATCCGGGTGGACAAGGGCTCCCCGGTGAAGAAGGGCCAGGTGATCGCGGTGATCGAGTCCACCGAGGTGGACAGCGACTTCCAGGCCCTCAAGGCCGACGCCCGGAACAAGCGGAGCTATGCCGGGCGCCTGCGCCAGCTGGGCGCCCAGGGCATCGTCAGCGCCCGGGACCAGGACGACGCGGAGGCCGCGGCCCGCATCGCCGAGGAGAAGCTGGCCAGCCAGGGCGTGCTGCAGGGCTACCGCAACGTCACGGCCCCCTTCGCCGGCGTGGTGACCCAGCGCTTCGCCGACCCCGGCGCCCTCATCCAGAACGCCAGCAACAGCACGTCCTCCCAGCCCCTGGTCTCCCTGGCCCAGGTGGACCACCTGCGGGTGGCATTCTACCTGGACCAGCAGGTGGCCTCCCGGATCCGGGTGGGCCAGGAGCTCACCGTGCGCCCCGCGGACCGCCCCGACCTGGCCCGCGCCGTCAAGGTGGCGCGCTTCTCGGGCGCCCTGGATCCCCGCACCCGCACGCTGCTGGCCGAGGCCGACCTGGACAACCGGGACGGCGCCTTCGTGGCCGGCGGCGCCGTGCGGCTCAGCCTGGGTCTCGCCAGGGAGTCCGGGAGGCTGGAGATCCCTTCCGAAGCCGTGCTCCTGAAGGCGGAACGGACCTACGCGGCCGTGGTGGGCCCGGATTCCCGGGTGGTCCTGCGTCCCGTGGTGCTGGGCGAGGACTCGGGCTCCCGGGTGCGCGTCCTGGCCGGCCTCAAGGCGGGTGAGAAGGTGGTGCTGAACCCTTCCGTCACCCTGGCGGACGGGGACCAGGTGCAGGCGGGGGAACCGGCCGCCCCGAAGTAGCCTCCCCGTCCGGGGCCGGCGCGCTTTCCGCCAGGTTCTGATTGAACCAGGCGTGAACAATCCCATCCAGGGGTTGAAGCCGAAGGGCCAACGAGATGTGGTCCTCCCCCGGAACGATGAGCAGTCGGCTTCCGGCCGGGGCACCCGCACTCAACCGGCGGCTGTGGTCCGGCGGAACCATCGCATCGTCCGCCCCGTGAATGAACAGGATGGGGCCGTTGACGGCCGCCGCGGCCTTCGGCACATCCACCTCGGCCCAGGTGAATCCGGCCTTCCCGGGTGCCTCCTGGATGGCCTTCCGGATCGTACTCTCCGACGCCCACCAGAGCAGCCGCCTGAAAGGAGGGAAGGCGTGGACCATGGTCCCGATCGCGGATTGGGGGTCCGCAAAGGGCTCGATGGCGACAACCGTGGCGATCCTGGGATCGGCCCCGGCCCACTGGAGCGCCACGCTGGCTCCCAGCGACACCCCGATCACGCCTGTTCTCCCCGCCACCAGCCGGCGCGCGACCAGGGCTTCCAGGACGGACCGCATGTCCTCCACCTCGAAGGCGCCGAAGCCGATCCATTCCCCCGACGACCCTCCATGCCCCCTGAGATCCACCATCACGCATCGAAAACCCTGCTGGGCCAGCGAGAGGGCCCAAGGGAGCATCTGCTCCTTCTGCTGCCGGTACCCGTGCAGAAGGATCACGGTCCCCTTGGGCCGGGCCATGAAGAAGTCGGGTTTGTCGAAGGACATCTGGAGGTTGGCTTCGAACGCCTTCTTCGTCTTCTCCACGGAACAGCTGTAGGAGAGATGCCAGTCTCCGGGCTCGACGACCTGCGCATTCAGGAGAACCCCGGGCGTTCGGCTGGGCACCGACACGTCCGTGAAGGCACTGGCCAAGGCGGTCGATTGGAGGGACGGCGCCGATTGAAGATTCGGTGCCCGGACCAACCGCCGGGCCAGGGTGGTATGGGTGCACCCGGTGCCAGCCAGGGCGAGCATCACGAGCAGGAGATGACGGTTCATGACCCCATGCTAGCCTGGGACCCGCGTTCGGCACCGGCCGATCGGCCCGGGACCCATCCTTTTCGCAGGCCTTGAAGGACTGCGCTAACCCAGCGCCGCCTTGAGCGCGCCCAGCGCCAGCTCCGCCGAATGGTAGGAGGCGTCGTCGCTGTCGCCCAGGGCTTCCAGGACGTCCTCGACGTCCAGGGCGGCGGCCTCCGCCAGGGTACGGCCTTGTACCAGGTGGGCCACCAGGCTGCCGCAGATGACGAAGGACTCGCAGCCGTCCGTGGTGAAGCTCCCGGCGGCGACCCGGCCGTCCTCCAGCTTCAGCCATAGGTCCATGGCGTGGCCACAGCCGCCCTCCTGGGCCCTCCCATGCCGGTCCGCCCCTTTCATGGGGGAGAAATTGCCGGGGACCAGCCGGAAGCCGATGGAGGAGGGAAGCACCTTGCGCATCCATCAAGTGTGATGGATTTGTTGGGAAAAGCAGCACCAAACGATGGAACGGCCCGTTCCATATTCCTATTTGGGCATTCAGTGCTTTTGTGGGAAAATGCCAAGGCCCGGCACTTTGAAGGCGAGGAAACCATGGACCAGCCCAAGCGCATCGTCATCGTTGGTGGAGTCGCGGGAGGCGCCTCGGCGGCCGTCCGGGCACGCCGGCTGTCCGAGGGAGCGGACATCGTCCTCTTCGAGCGGGGGCCCCACGTCTCCTTCGCCAACTGCGGCCTGCCCTACCACATCGGCGGGGTCATCCCCGAGCGGGGCAAACTCCTGGTCCAGACACCCCAGAGCCTCATGGCCCGGTTCAACCTGGACGTGCGGGTGGACACCGAGGTCCAGTCCATCGACCCCGGGGCCCGCACGGTGACCGTGCGCAACCTGAAGACCGGCAAGGTGCGGGAGCAGCCCTACGACGCCCTGGTCCTGAGCCCCGGCGCCGAGCCGATCCGGCCGCCCCTGCCGGGCATCGGGGACCCGCGGATCCTCTCCCTTCGCAACCTGGACGACATGGACCGCATCCTGGCCGCCATGTCGGGCGCCACCCGGGCCCTGGTGGTGGGCGCGGGGTACATCGGCCTGGAGATGGCCGAGGCGTTCCGGGAGCGGGGCCTGGACGTGGTCCTGGTGGAGAGGCTGGACCAGGTCATGGCCATCGCTGACGCCGACATGGTCACGCCTTTGCACGGGGAAATCCGGCGCAACGGCGTGGACCTGCGCCTGGGCACGTCGGTGGAAGGCTTCGAGCCGGGCCCGGACGGCCTGGTGGCGAAGCTCTCCGACGGTTCCGAGGTGGCCTGCGGGCTGGCCGTGCTGGCCATCGGCGTGCGCCCGGAGACCGCCCTGGCCCGCGCCGCCGGGCTGGCCCTGGGCTCCACCGGGGGGATCCTGGTGGACGAATACATGCGAACCAGCGACCCCGCCATCTGGGCCGTGGGCGACGCCGTGGAGGTGAAGGACACCGTCCTGGACGGGCCCGCCCTCATCCCCCTGGCCGGCCCCGCCAACCGCCAGGGCCGCATCGCCGCCGACAACATCCTCGGGCGGCCCAGCGTCTACAAGGGCACCCAGGGCACGGCCATCTGCAAGGTCTTCGGCCTGGCTTTCGCCATCACGGGCCAGTCCGAGAAGGTGCTCCGGCGCAAGGGCGTGGCCCACCACAAGGTCTACATCCACCCCGCCGACCACGCCACCTACTACCCCGGCGCGCAGAGCATGTCCCTCAAGCTCCTGTTCGACGCCGAGGGCCACATCCTGGGCGCCCAGGCCGTGGGGGCCGCGGGCGTCGACAAGCGCATCGACGTCATCGCCACCGCCATGCGCGGGGGGCTGACGGTCTACGATCTGGAGGATTCCGAGCTCTGCTACGCCCCGCCCTACGGCAGCGCCAAGGACCCGGTGAACATGGCCGGGTTCGTGGCCGCCAACGTCCTGCGCGGGGACACCGCGCTCTGGGAGCCCGAGGAGCTGGAAACGCTGCGCGGGGACCAGGTGCTGCTGGACGTGCGCACCCTCCAGGAGTTCCAGGCCGGCACCATCCCCGGGGCCGTCCTGGCCCCCGTGGACGAATTGAGGGACCGCCTGGACGACCTGGACAAGGGCAAGGAGCACCTGGTCTTCTGCCAGGTGGGCCTGCGGGGCTACCTCGCCGGGCGGATCCTGTCGCAGCTGGGCTACAAGGTGCGCAACCTCTCCGGCGGCTACAGGCGCTACAAGATGTTCGCGGGCCAGGCCTGACCGTGGAGGACACCCGGCTCCTCCCCAGAATCGTCTGGCCCCTGGCCGCCGCCCTGACCCTCCTGCCCTGGTGCGGGGCCGCCACGGCCCTCCTGGGCGGCGTCATCCTGGCCGTGGGCCTGGGCAACCCCTACCAGGCCCTCTTCAAGCGGTGGACGGGACGGCTCCTGCCGTGGTCCGTCATCGGCCTGGGGGCCGGCATGGACCTGCGGGTCGTCATCCAGGCCGGCATCCACGGCCTGGGCTACACGGTGGTGAGCATCTCCCTCACCCTGGCCCTGGGGCTCTGGCTGGCCCGGCGCATGGGCGTGGCGGGCAACACCGGCCTCCTGGTGAGCGTGGGCACCGCCATCTGCGGCGGCAGCGCCATCGCGGCGGTGGCCCCCGTCATCAACGCCGAGGAGCACGAGACCTCCGTGGCCCTGGGCACGGTCTTCCTGCTCAACGCGGCGGCCCTGGTGATCTTTCCCTTCGTGGGCCACGCCTTCCGCCTCTCCCAGGAGGGCTTCGGCCTCTGGGCGGCCCTGGCCATCCACGACACCAGCTCGGTGGTGGGCGCCGCCCTGTCCTACGGGCGGCAGGCCCTGCAGATCGCCGTCACCGTGAAGCTGGCCCGGGCCCTGTGGATCGTCCCGGTGGCCTTCGGCATCGGCCTGGCCACGAAGCGGGAGCCCGGCGCGGCCAAGGGCAAGCGCCCCTGGTTCATCCTCGGCTTCCTCATCGCGGCCGCCCTGGCCACCTATGTGCCCATCCTCCACGTCCCCGCCCAGTGGGTGGCCAGGGGCGCCAAGCAGGGCCTGGTCCTCACGCTCTTCCTCATCGGGGCCGGACTCACGCCCGCGACCCTGCGCAAGGTGGGGGTGAGGCCCTTCCTGCACGGGCTGCTGCTGTGGGTGATCATCGGCTCGGCGAGCCTGGGGGCGGTGCTTGCCGGGATCCTGAAATAGCTAGACCAGCGAGGCCAGTGCCTCCCGGTGGAAGGGGCTCAGTTCGGAATAGCGCCCCTCCATCACTTTCCTCGCCCAGTCGGGATCGACGATCAGCGCCCGCCCCACGCCCACCAGGTCGAACTCGTCCCGCTCCAGGCGCTCCAGGAGGGTCCCGATGGAGGCCGGCTCGGAGCTCTGGCCCTTGAAGGCCGCCAGGAACTCGCCCGAAAGGCCCACGGAGCCGACGGTGATGGTGGGCCGGCCCGTGAGCTTTTTCGCCCAGCCGGCGAAGTTCAGGTCCGAGCCTTCGAACTCGGGCTCCCAGAAGCGGCGCTGGGAGCAGTGCAGGATGTCGGCGCCGGCGTCCACCAGCGGGGCCAGCCAGCCTTCCAGCTCCGCGGGGGTGCTGGCCATGCGGGCGGTGTAGTCCTGGCCCTTCCACTGGGACAGGCGGAGGATGACCGTGAAGTCCTCGCCCACGGCCTTTCGCACGGCCCGGACGATCTCGGCGGCGAAGCGGGAGCGCTCGGGCAGGGTCGCGCCGCCGTAGCGGTCGGTGCGGCGGTTGGTGGCCTCCCAGAAGAACTCGTCGATGAGGTAGCCGTGGGCGCCGTGCAGCTCCACCGCGTCGAACCCCAGGCGCCTGGCGTCGGCCGCCGCGCTGGCGAAGGCGGCGATGGTGGCGGCGATGTCCTCGTCGCGCATGGGCTCCCCGGCCTCGCGGCCGGGGGCCATGAGGCCCGAGGGGCTGTCGATGCGGCCCGGGCCGCGCGCGCCCTTGGCGCCGGAGACGGCGCCCACGTGCCAGAGCTGGGGCGCCATGACGCCGCCTTCGGCATGCACCGCGTCGATGACCCGCTTCCACCCCGCCAGCTCCGCCTCGCCGTGGAAGCGGGGGGCGTTCGGGTCGTTGAGGGAGGCGCTCCGGGCGACGCCGGTGCCCTCCGAGACGATGAGGCCCACGGAGGCGCGGCGCGCGTAGTAGGCCGCCACCTCCTCCGTGACCACGCCCCCCGGCGAGAAGGACCGGGTCATGGGGGCCATGACGATGCGGTTCTTCAGCTTCAGGGACTTCACTTCGAAGGGGCGGAACAGGGCGCTGGCGGACATGGCGGCGTCTCCTTGGCCTTTCATTCTAGAGCGTCTGGGTGACGGCTTCCGGAGTTACTGCCAGCGCAGCCCGGGCCCAGCTGAACTTGGCCTTCATGACGTCGAAGTCGGGACCGGAGGCGATGAACGCCGCCCGGCCCTTGATGAGGAACCCGGTGCCCGGGCCGTGCTGGCCGGGGACCTTGGAGGAGCCCAGGGTCACCAGCACCTGGTCGTTGAAGGCGACGTTGGCCTCGGTGCGGGTCATGTAGCCGGCGGGGATGAGCAGGCGCCCGTCCTCGGTGGCGCGGACGTAGCTGTTCCACGTATTGACCATGTGGGGGCCGTCCTGGCCCAGGGTGGCGATGGCGACGACGCCGTCCTTCGTGAGCACTTCCAGCAGTTTTTCGGGCATGACCATGTCGGCCTCCTGAGTGGGGGGGGTTGATCGTCCAGTCCTGAGGGCTGGCTAGGTTGTTTGGGTCCGGGCCTGCTTGCGGGACTGGAACCAGGTGCCGGTGCCCGCGAGGAATTCGTCGGGAGCCTTCTTTTCGAATTCGCAAATCAGGTCCGCCAGGGTCCTGGATGCCAGGTGGTCCTGGAGGACCTGCTCGGCCTTCAGCATCACCGCGTGGATGCGGCAGGTCCCGGCCGTGGCCCACTCGGGGGCCGTGGCGCCGAACAGGGCGCAGTTGGCGCGGATCTCGGCGCAGGCGAACAGCTTGCGGTCCGGGTCCACGGCCGCGAGGACCTCCATGACGGAGATCCGGTCCGCGGGCCGGGTCAGGGTGAAGCCCCCCGCGATGCCTTCGCGGGCCGCCACCAGGCCGGCCTTCCTGAGCCGGGTGAAGAGCTTGGCCAGGAAACGCTCAGGGACCTTCTGGAAGGTGGCGAGGTCCTTCACCGAGGCCGGCTCCGGCCGGGTGGCCAGGATGAGCAGCGAGTGCAGGGCATACTCGGCGCCGGCGCCATAAAGGGACGAACTCAAACTAACACCTCACGAGGAGTAGTTTCCGACAACGCCGCACCCCCCGTCAACCCATTTCCACAGAACATGTTTCAGATTCCGAGGCGTTCCTTCAGTTCCGCAAGGTAGCGCCGCGTCACCGGCACCTGCTGGCCGGACCTCGTCCTCAGCACCACCGAGGCCGGGTCCCCCTTCCCCACGACGTCCACGTGGTCCAGGTTCACCAGGAACTGCTTGTGGACCCGGGCCATGCGGGGGACCTTGGCCTCCAGGAGGCTGAGGGTGAGTTCGGTCAGGTACTCGGCCCTGGCCGTCACCAGGTGCACCCCGGTCTCGCTGGAGCGCACGAATTCCACCTCCCCGGCGGCCACGAGCTTCGTGCCCTGGGCGCACACGCAGGGGATGCGCTCGATGGCCGGGCTCTGGAAGACCGGCTTGCGGCCCTCGCCCAGGTAGCGGCGGACCTTCTCCACGGTGCGGGCGAGGCGCTCGGCCTGCACGGGCTTGAGGAGGTAGTCCACGGCGTTCTCCTCGAAGGCCTTGAGGGCGTACTCGTCGTGGGCGGTCACGAAGACCACGCAGGGCATGAGCTCGGGCTCGATCATGGACACCAGCTGGAAGCCGTCCACCTTGGGCATGTGGATGTCCACGAAGAGCACGTCGGGGCGCGTGGCCCGGATTGTGCGCAGGGCCTGGATGGCATTGGGGCAGGCCCCCACCACGGCGATCTCGGGCACCTCCCCCAGCAGGGCCTCAAGCTCCTCGCGGGCGTTCTGCTCGTTGTCCACCACCACGGCGCGCATCATGCGGCACCCGTCTCGGCGGGGACGGCGATGGAGACGCGGGTGAGCCGGTCGGGATCGCAGTGGACGGTGAGCCCCTTGCAGCCCCGCACCAGGGTTCGGACCCGCCTGTCCACGATGCTCATGCCCAGGCCGCCCCCGGGGCCGGCGGCGGCGAAGTTGCCCCCGTCGTCCTCCACGTCGATTCGCACGCAGGCGCCGTCCGCGTAGGCGTGGATGCGCACGGTGCCGGGCTCGAGCATCTCGGCGATGCCGTGCTTGATGGCGTTCTCCACCAGGGGCTGGAGGGTGAAGGTGGGGAGCTTCACGTGGAGCAGCGCCGGGTCCACGTCGACCTCCACGGTGAGCTGGTCCTCGTAGCGGGCCTTCTCGATCTCCAGGTAGGCGTTGACGTGGGCCAGCTCCTCCTGGAGGGTGGAGAGGCCCGAGTTGCGCTTGAGGTTCATGCGGAAGAAGTCCGCCAGGTGGTCCAGGAGGGCCCGGGCCCGCGGGGCGTCCCGGCGCATGATGGCCTGGATCGCGGCCAGGGAGTTGAAGAGGAAGTGCGGGTTGATCTGGGCGTGGGCGAGCTTGAGCTCGGCGAGCACCAGCAGCTCCTTCTGCTCCTGGTAGTGGGCGCGCACCAGCTGGCTGGCCAGGAGGTTGGCGAGACCCTCGCCCAGGGTGCGGTTGATGGTGAGGAAGCGCTTGTGGGCCTTCTCGTAGAGCTTGATGGTGCCGATGACGTCGCGCCCCACCAGGAGCGGCACCACCAGCACCGACCCCAGGGGGCAGTCCTCCTGGATGCTGCAGTGGTAGGGATCCCGCACCCCGTCCAGGAAGACCACCTCGCCGTTGGCGATGGCCTTGCGGGTGGAGTCGGACATGATGGGCGTGCCGGGGCGGTGGTGGTCGGAACCCGGGCCGGTGAAGGCCAGGACGCTCTCGCGGTCCGTGATGGCCACGGACCCCACGCCGGTCTCCTCCTGGATGATGGTGGCCAGGCGCGGGGCCACCTCCGGGCTGAAGCCCTTGGCCAGAAGGTCCAGGGTGCGTTCGGCGATGCGCAGGGTGCGCCGGGTGGAGGCGTTGCCGGCCAGGTCGTAGATGTCCCGGCGGTCCCGCAGGATGCTCATGAAAAGCGCCGCCCCGCAGGAGTTGGCCAGGATCATGGGGAGGCCGATGACCTTCACCAGGGCCCAGGCCTCCGCGAAGGGGCGGGCCAGGACCAGGATGACGACCATCTGCAGGACCTCGGCCACCAGCATGGTGAGCCCGGCGGTGACCGGGCTCAGGGCCCGGTCCTGGAAGGCGGACCGGGCGCAGTAGAGGCCCACGAGGCCCCCGATGAGGCCTTCCATGGTGGTGGAGACCCCGCAGGCCACGGCCGTGAAGCCGCCGAAGGTGAAGCGGTGCAGGCCGCTGAGCAGCCCCACCGCGGTGCCCAGGAAGGGCCCGCCGATGAGCCCGGCCAGCACGGGACCGATGGCCCGGGCGTTGGCGATGGCGCCGTGGACCTTGACCCCCATGTAGGTGCCGCCCACCGAGATCAGCGTGAAGAACACGAACAGGGCCGCCTTCTGGCCGAAGCCCAGGGGCTCGGCCTTCCGGAGGCGGTAGGCGGGGGACTTGCAGTAGACGTAGGCCACCAGGAGGAAGAACGACACCACCTGGATGAGGGGGAACAGCAGCTTGAGCACGGGCAGGCTCCGCAGGATTGTCGGTCAGGGCGGAAAAACGACCGGATACCGCCTCGATTTGTCGCCTGGGACCCTTGGCGGGTCCCCGGGCCGGGGAGGCCTCCATTATGGACTCATCCGTCTTCAATTCCATTCCCATAAGGAGGAGCCGATATGAATGCCCTGACCCTCGTGTTCGTTACGCTGTGCATCTTCGCACTGGCGTACCGGTATTACGGGATCTTCCTGGCCACCAAGGTCCTGAACGTGGACGCCGACCGCGTCCCGCCCGCCATCGCCCTGGCCGACGGGCACGACTACCACAAGACGAACAAGTTCGTCCTCTTCGGGCACCACTTCGCGGCCATCGCGGCCGCCGGGCCGCTGCTCGGCCCCGTCCTCGCGGCCCAGTTCGGCTGGCTGCCGGGCACCCTGTGGATCATCATCGGCTGCGTGCTGGGCGGCGCCGTGCACGACATGGTCGTGCTGTTCGCCTCCGTGCGCTACAAGGGCAAGAGCCTGGCCCACATCGCCGAGAACGAGATCGGCCGGCGCGCCGGCACCGTGGCGGGCTTCGCCATCCTCTTCATCCTCATCCTGACCCTGGCCGGCCTCTCCATCGGGGTGGTCAACGCCCTGTTCAACAGCCCCTGGGGCACCTTCACGGTGCTGATGACCATGCCCATCGCCCTCTACATGGGCGTGCACATGTACATCCTGCGCAAGGGCGACGTGCTCGGCGCCAGCATCATCGGCGTCGTGGCCCTGTTCCTCACCCTCCTGGCCGGCCCCTACGTGGCCGCCAATCCCACCCTGGCGCGCTGGCTGACCCTCACCAAGAACCAGCTGGGCATCATCATCCCCGCCTACGGCTTCATCGCCTCGGCCCTGCCCGTGTGGCTCCTGCTCTGCCCCCGGGACTACCTGTCCACCTACCTGAAGCTGGGCGTGATCATCATGCTCGTGGGCGGCATCGCCTGGGTCCACCCGAACCTGGTCAACGCCCCCGTCACCCAGTACATCCACGGCGGCGGCCCCATCATCCCCGGCACCGTCTACCCCTTCATCTTCATCACCATCGCCTGCGGCGCCCTGAGCGGCTTCCACGCCATCATCGGCACCGGCACCACCCCCAAGATGATCGCCAGCGAGAAGGACATCCTGTTCGTGGGCTACGGCGCGATGCTCGTGGAAGGCGTGGTGGCCATCATGGCCCTGATCGCCGCCAGCGTCCTGATGCCCTCCGACTACTTCGCCATCAACGCGGTGCCCAAGGCCTATGCGGCCCTCCACATGACTCCCGTCCACCTGCCGGCCCTGAGCCAGGCGGTGGGCGAACAGCTCCAGGGCCGCCCCGGCGGCGCCGTCTCCCTGGCGGTGGGCATGTCCTACATCTTCTCCTCCATCCCCTTCATGAAGCACCTGGCCGCCTACTGGTACCACTTCGCCATCATGTTCGAGGCGGTCTTCATCCTCACCGCCGTGGACACCGGCACCCGCGTGGGCCGCTACATGCTGCAGGAGATGCTGGGCAAGGTCTGGCCGAAGTTCGACGAGAAGAAGTGGATGCCCGGCATCATCGTCACCAGCCTGCTCTTCACCACCGCCTGGGGCTACCTGGTCTACACCGGCGACATCTCCACCATCTGGCCCCTGTTCGGCATGGCCAACCAGCTCCTGGCCACCTGCGCCCTGATCGTCGGCACGACCATGCTCATCCGCCACGGCAAGGCCCGCTACGCCTGGACCACCGCCGTTCCCGGCCTGTTCATGGTCCCGGTCACCTTCATGGCCGGCGTCCAGAACATCCTCTACAACTACCTGCCCAAGGGCCTCTGGCTCCTGGTGGTGTTCTCCGTCGTGCTGATGGTCCTCATGGCCATCGTGTTCGTGGAGGCCTTCATCAAGTGGTTCCAGCTCCTGAACGTCAAGGACTTCATCAAGGACCGGCACGGCGTGCTGGTGCTGGCGGAGACCGAGGAATAGCGTGAAGCCAGGGGGCCCGGAAGGGCCCCCTGGTGTATCCTGGGTCTCCCATGGAACCGCAACTCACGAGCACCTGGAAGGTCAGCCGCAGGGCCTGGTCCCTCAGCCACGAGATGTACAAGGCCAACCGGCGGAAGTTCAAGCGGAACCTGCGGTGGGCGGTGACGGCGGCGGTGCGCCAGGCGGTCACCCGGCCCTGGTTCGAGTTCCTGGCGACCCCTGGCATGGCACCCTTCGTGCACGCCAACCCGCGCCTGGCCTTCCGGCCCATGAACACCTACATGTCCAAGGCCTGGTCCTGGGAGCGCCGCACCAAGGTGGTCCTGGAGACCTATGAATTCATCAACTCCATGAAGGGCGTCCTGCGGGACGCCATGCTCCGGCCGGAAGGGCGGATCCTGGCGGCCGTGGACCTGGGCAAGGGGCTGGAGGCGCGGTTCCGCCTGGGTTTCGATCCCAAGTTCCGCAAGGAGGGCGAGCTGTGCCTGTTCCTGGAGCTGTCGGCCTTTGAGGGGCCGGTGATGGGCATGGCCCTCTCCCTGGAGCACCTGGCGGGCAGCCGCTGGGTGGCCTACGTGGGCGCCATCCAGGGGCGCCTGGGCGGCGGGGAGGACGTCGTGAAGGTGGCCACCAAGGCCATGCACGGCCTCCGGCCCAAGTTCCTCATGGTGTTCCTGGCCCAGGAGATGGCCCGCGCGCTGCGGGTGGGGCGGCTGCTGGGGGTGGGCAACCGGATCCAGGTGTACCGCGCCAACCCGTTGCGGATCCTGCACGCCTCCAAGGACGTCCGCTTCGACTACGACGCGCTGTGGAAGGAGGCGGAGGGAGAAGCGGCCGAAGAGGGGTGGTTCCAGCTTCCCCTGCGCACCCCGCGGCGGGCTGAGGAGGACTTCCCGTCCAACAAGCGCGCCATGTACCGGAAGCGTTATGCCCTCATGGACGAGCTGAGCCGCCAGATCAAGATCCAGCTGGCCCCCTTCGGAGCCTGAAGATCCCTGCCCGCAAAACCGGCCAAACAGGGCATCATGGTAGGTTCTCAAGGAATAAAGTGACCCCGAAGCCCTCGACCCCCATCCGCGCGGCCGTCCTTTTCGGACTGGCGGGATGCGCGTTGGGGGCCCAGGGGGTCCTGGCGCCCATCGGGATCATCCTCTCCGAGCAGTCCCGCACCGCCTTCAGCGTGCAGGGCGCGGGGGCCCGGGCCCTGGGCCTGGGCGGGGCCTTCATCGGGGTGGCCGACGACGCCACGGCGGTGACCTTCAATCCCGCCGGGCTGGCCCAGATGGTGAAGCCCGAGATGAGCTTCGTGGGCCAGGGCTTCAACCGGCGCGGGGCCTTCCAGGACGCCCAGACCCTCTCCGGCAGGCGCACCCTGGTGGTGGACGACTCCCTGGTCTCCAGCACCCGTTTCGACCCTCTCCTGCTGTCGGGCACCCTCCCGCTGCGGGTGGACGGGAGGACCCTGGCCATCCAGCTCTCCATCCAGCGCCTGATCCCCCTGCGGGAAGGGAATTCCCGGGCCATGCAGGAACGGCCCCAGGACGGGTCGGCCCCCGTTCAGCTGCACCAGAGCATCGACCAGACGGGGCAGATCGACCTCTACTCCTTCGCCACGGCCTACGAGGTGTCCCAGCGGATCCTCCTGGGCTTTTCCGTGAACTACTGGCGGGGCGACTGGAACCTCGGCTCCAGCAGCACCAGCGCGTCGGCCGGCACCACCAGCTTCGTGCACTACACCCAGAGCAACCACATGGAAGGCTCGAACGTCACCCTGGGCCTCCTGTGGCGCTGGGAGACCTGGAGCCTGGGGATCAACCGCAGCACGTCCTTCCACGCGGACTACACCTACAGCGCCTCCTACCTCTCCAGCGCCACGCCCCAGGTCACCGCCCCCCCCTACACCACGGGCCTCCACTGGCCCTCCACCACCGGGGTGGGGCTGGCCTACCGCCCCGCGGACGGCTGGCTCGTGGCCCTGGACCTGGTGCGGACCCCCTGGTCCGAGGCCCGCTACATGAGCGGCCGGGAGAACCTCAACGGCCTCAACTTCTTCGACATGTCCAAGGGGAACCGGACGCCGGACGCCACCCAGTTCCACCTGGGGGTGGAGCGCATCCTCCTGGCCCCCTCGGGCAACGTCATCCCCCTGCGCTTCGGCTATTCCCGTGAACCCCAGCCCGTCACGGACCGCCTCACGGGGCAGCAGCGGGTCATGCAGGGCGTGAGCGCCGGGTCCGGCCTCAAGCGGGGGCGCTTCACCTTCGATGCGGCCTACCGGTACGGATGGGGCAGGCGCCGGGCCTCCCAGTTCCTGGACGCCGACCAGCTCCTCACCAACAGCCACGCCAAGTCCCTGGGCACTGAGAACATCACCGAGCACCGGCTGGACTTCAGCTTCATCGTCCAGTTCGAACGGCGCCCCGTGCAGGACTTCCTGCGCCACCTGTTCGTGGGGGGCTGAGTGCACCCCTGCCTCGTCCTGCCCGCCCTGGTCCTGCTCCAGACCCAGCCCACGTTCTACGCGGCCTGGGAGGACGGCCGGGACGCCGAGGCCGCCCGGCACTTCGAGGCGGCCCTGGCGGCCTATCAGCGGGCGGCCGAACTTCATCCCCGGTCCGCCCGGCAGGTGATCATCTACGGCAACAACGTGCTCCAGGGCTTCTATCCCTACACGCGCATCGCCCGGTGCTGCATCGAGCTGGGCCGGTGGGATGCGGCCGACCAGGCCCTGGCCCAGGCGGAACGCGAAAGCGAACCCAGGGAGGAGCGCCAGGCCCTGGCCGCGCGCGTGCATCGTCCCCGCCCCGCCGAGGTGGCCCCGTCCGCGCCCCCGGCACCCGCCCCCGCGCCCGTGAAGGCCGCCGAACCCGCCCCGGCCCCGCCGCCGGCGGTGGCCGCGCCTCAGCCCGCGCCCCCGCCTGAACCTCCCAGGACGGCGGAGCCGCGCCCCGTGGAGCGCCCCCCGGCATCGGTGCAAGCCCCTCCCGCCCGGCCCGTTCCCGAGCCGCCCAGGGCCCCCGAGATCCAGATCCGCCAGCGCCACGGCGTCTATCCCTGGCTCCTGGGCGGGCTGGCCGCGGCGGTGCTGGGCCTGTGGCTCGCCGGTCGACGCAGGCGGCCGGCCCTTGACGAGGCCTTCCGCCAGCCGGCGCAGGTGGGCCCGTACCACATCGAGCGGCTGCTGGGACGGGGCGGGTTCGCGTCCACCTACCTGGCCCGCAAGGAGGGCGACAAGCGCCCGGTGGCCCTCAAGCTCCTCCACCCCTTCCGCCAGGACGATCCCGAGTTCCTGGGACGTTTCCGGCAGGAGGCGCGCCTGGGCTCGCTCCTGGACCACCCCAACATCGTCCGTCTCCTGGACCAGGGCCCCCGGGACACCACCCCCTGGCTGGTCATGGAGTACGTGGAGGGCCAGCGCCTGGACGTCTACCTCAAGGAGCGCGGGCAGCTGCCGCTCGCCAAGGTCCTGGACCTGGCCCGGCAGGTGGCCTCGGCCATGGCCCACGCCCACGGCCGGGGCGTCACCCACCGGGACCTGAAGCCCGGGAACATCCTGATGCTGGGGGACCAGGTCAAGGTGATGGACTTCGGCATCGCGCGGATCCTGGACTCGGCCACCCTCACCACCACCTACGCCTTCCTGGGCACCCCCTCCTACGCCGCCCCGGAGCTCCAGCTCAAGACCCAGGTGGGTCCGGCCGCGGACCGGTATTCCTTCGGCATCCTGCTTTTCGAACTGATCAGCGGGCAGACCCCCTTCCGGGGCGAGACCCCCTTCGAGATCCTGGACCAGCACCGCAGCGCCGAACTTCCGGACCTGGCCGCCCTGCGCCCCGACGCGCCCCGCCCCCTGGTGGACCTGGTGCGCCGCCTGGCCCGGAAGAATCCTGACGAACGCCCAGGCGATGACGAGGTCTGCGAGATCCTGGATGCCCTGGCCGGGGCGAAAATTTGAAGTTGCGAACAAATCTCTTGACCGGGGCCCGATCAGAGTTAAATTATACATCGAATAAAATTCCGCTTACGGAGCGGAGTTCCTCATCGTTCAGGTAACAGACCTGCAAGTTGGAGGCGCAGATCCTGCCACCCCCGGGTGGTTGGTCCCTGCGCCTATTGTGTATTCACGCGAGCCCGGGATTCCCTCGCCTTCCCGGTTCCAAGCCCCAGGAGATTCCACCATGGCCATCACCACCCTCGATTCCGACTCCAACGGCGCCCTCGCGACCCTGGGCGACCGCATCAAGTCCGTGCGCCGCACCTGGAAGTGGTCCCAGCAGGAGATGGCCGAGGCCCTCCGCGTGGACCAGGCCTCCATCTCCTTCTGGGAACGCGACAAGATCCGGCCTTCCGGTTCGGCCATCGTCGCCCTGGCCTCCCTGTTCCGCACGAGCGTGGACGCCCTGGAAGGCGGCAACGAGTTCAACATTCCCGATTCCCCTTCCCTGCCCGGCTCCACGGACCGCGAATTTCCCCGGAGCGTCTGCCTGCCCATCGGCAGCAAGGAGATGGTCATGGTCGTGGACCTGGCGGACGGTTCCTCCAAGGGCGATCCCGTTTCCGAAGCCATGATGACCCTGGCCATGGGGGTCAAGGCCAACCGGCGGGTGTGGGTCGTCATCGAATAGAGGTCAGAGGGACCGCCGGAACAGGAGGGTTCCGGCGGCCAGCGCAACCGACCCGATCGCGCAGAGGATCAGGAAGTCCGGCAGCGCGACCAGGACCGGGGCGTCCCTGACGATGAGGGAGCGGAACCCGTGGACGGCGTAGGTCATCGGATTGACCCGCGCCAGGAGCCGCAGCCAGCCGGGGAAGGCCTGGACGGGGTAGACCGCCCCGCTGGAGAAGAACAGCAGGGTGTTCAGGAGCCCGGCCAGCACCTTGGGCAGCATCACGTCGTCCACCCGGGCGAACATGGCGATGGAGAGGGTGTTGAAGGCGAAGGCCGTGGCCGCCATGAGCGCCAGGACGGCCAGGATCGTGACGGGGTGCAGGAGGAGATCCAGCCCCGCCAGCAGGGAGCCCAGGGCCGCGAAGAGGCCGCCGCAGATCATGGCCTTGGCCGAACCGGCCAGGACCATCCCGAGGACCAGCTCCAGCCGCGTGATGGGCGTGACCAGGAAGCCCTCATGCACCCCCCGGTTCTTGTCCTCCATCCAGAGCATGACCCCGCCGAACAGGACCGAAAGGAAGATGGCCAGGGTCAGGGTCCCGGGGAACAGGTACTTGATGTAGGCGATGTAGGGGTAGAGCTCGACGCTCTCCAGGGCCAGGGACCCGCTCCCGTGGAGGGGCGCCGGCGGGGCGGCCAGGGCGGCGGTGATCCCGGCGAGCTTTCCCGACAGGGCCGCGCTCACGGCCTGGTCCGAGTTGTCCAGCAGGATCCCCACGTGGGGGTTGTCGCCGTTGAAGACGCGCCGGCTCAGGTCCGCGGGCAGGATGACCGCCGCGTTGAGGCTGCCCGCCTGGATGGCCTCCCGGGCCGCCTTCTCGTCGGCGAACGGCAGGGTGGTGAACATCCCCGTGCCGCTGGACGTGGCGGCCAGGGCCTCCCTGAACCGGAGCGCGTGGGGGCCGTGGTCGCGGTCGACGACCCCGATCCGCGTGCCCGTGATGGGCCCGCCGAAGACGTTGCCCATGATGAGCAGCTGGACCAGCGGGCCCAGCACGACCACGAAGATGAGCACGGGCGCGTGGAAGAACTTGCGCAACTCCCGGCCGGCGATGGCGGCGATGCCGTTCATGGCCGCGCTCCTTTCAGGTCGTGGCCGGCGTAGCGCACGAAGACGTCGTCCAGCGTGGCGCCGTCGCCCACGCTGCGCTTGAGGCTGGCCGGGGTGTCCAGGGCCGCGAGCCGGCCCTGGTCGATGATGGCCACCCGGCCGCAGAGGAAGTCGGCCTCGTCCATGTAGTGGGTGGTGATCAGGAGGGTGATGCCCCGCTCCGCGTTGATGCGCCGGAGGAGCTCCCAGACCCGCACCCGGGACACGGGGTCCAGTCCGGTGGTGGGCTCGTCCATGAAGAACACCTTCGGCTCGTGGATCAGGCCCCGGGCGATCTCCAGCCGCCGGCGCATGCCCCCCGAAAGGGCGCGGGTCATGGCCCCGCGCCACTCCGTGAGCTCGACCGCCTCGAGCAGGTCCCCGATGCGGCGTTCCCGGTCCGCACGGCCGACGCCGTAGAGCTGGGCGTAGACGATCAGGTTCTCCTCCACCGTCAGGTCCAGGTCGCTCGTCATGGCCTGGGGCAGGACCCCGATGCTCCGGCGGACGTCATCGGGCCGTCGGGCCAGGTCGTGCCCGTTGATGCGCACGCGCCCGCTGGTGAGGGGAATGAGCGTGGTCATCATGCGGATCAGGGTGCTCTTGCCCGCGCCGTTGGGCCCCAGCAGGCCGAGTACCTCCCCGGAACCCACCTCGAAGCTGATGCCCTTGACGGCCTCGAAGGCGCCGTAGCGCTTGACGACGTCCTCCACCTGGACGGCCGTCATCGGGGCCTCCCCGGCACGATCACGTCGGCGGACATGCCGGGCACGAAGACGCTGCCCGGGTTGTCGATGCCCAGCTTGAGCCGGACGGCCCGGATGTCCCGCCGGCTGGAGCCCGTGTCGCGCTGGGTGGCGAAGTCCGCCTCCGCGGCCTTCACCAGGATCCGCCCCGTGACCTGGCTCCCGGAGGGCATCCTCACCTCCAGCCGGTCCCCGGCCTTCAGGGCGCCCGCCCGGGTTTCCGGAATCGCCGCCAGGACCCAGGTCTGCCGGAGATCCACCAGCGTCGCGATGGCCCCCCCGGCCGCCAGGATCTCTCCCTGCCGGACGGCAAGGATGCCGATCCTCCCGTCGCTGGGCGCCAGGACGCGGGCGTAGGCCAGGCGGGTTTCAGCCCCGGCCGCCAGCGCCCGGGCCGAGGCCAGCTGGCCCAGGGCGGACCGCACGTTCTCCCGGGCCGCGACGCCCTGGTGGGTGCGGGCCTCGGCGCTGCGCACCGCCGCCTCGGCCTGGGCGACGCCGTTGCGGGCAGCCTGCTCCCTCGCCTCCGCGGCCTCCTGGCCGCGGAGGGCGTCGTCCCGGTCCTGGGCAGAGACGGCGCCCGCCTGGGCCAGGACGAGCATGCGCCGGGCCAGGTCCTGCTGCTTCCGGCCATTGGCCGCCGCCTCTGCGAGGGTCGCCTTCGCCATGTCCAGAGCCGCCTGGGCGCCGGCCAGGCCGTGCCGGGCCTCCCCCGCCGAGCTGGCCGCGGCCTCCCGGGCGGCGTCCACCTGGCTCTCCAGGCTGCTGGCCTGGGCCTGGAAGGACCCCAGGGAGGCCGCCAGCTCCGCCGGGTCCAGGAGGGCGATCACGTCCCCTGCCCTCACGTCCTGGCCTTCTTCGACGAGCAGCTTCGCCACCCTCCCGGCCGTCTGGGAACTGATGAGGATCTGGTTGGCGTCCACGGTGCCCGCCAGCACGAGCGGTGCCGGGGCCACGCGCGAATGGATGGAAACCCCCGCGCCCACCGCCAGGAGGGCAGCGAAGGCGGTCAGGATCCGCCGGGTGGTTCTGGAAAGACTCATGGTGTTCCTCTCAAGGCAGGCTCCCGCCCGCCGGCAAGCCGGGTGGTCGATTCGTTGGGTGTGAAGGTTAGGGCCTCAGGCTCCGGAGAACCCGGTCGAAGACCAGGCGGAGGGTCGGGTCATCCAGCTTCAGGGGGCGGCCCTGGCCGGGTCCCCGGGCCTCCCCCTTGGCCTCAAGCCTCAACAGTTCATAAAGCGGAGCGTAGGCCAGGGACCAGAAGATCCCCTTGGGGAAGTTCGCCTCCCCGGCGGCCCCCATGCCGAAGTCGGACAGCTCCCCGCGGGCGATGGCGGTGGTCACGAAGGTCCCCATCGCCTCGAACAGCGGGATGTTGGGCAGCTCGCCGTAGGTGGCCATGAGGGCGGAGTGGCGCACCTGCTCCAGGAACCGCCAGGCGAGCTGGTGCTCCCGGAAGAACCGGATCCGGTTCCGCCACTGGATCCAGAGCCCCTCCTCGAAGGGGGCCAGGGGGTCGAAGTCCTCCAGGAAGGCGTCCGTCAGGGCCTGGTTCTGCTCCACCCACAGCTGGTACAGCAGGTCCTCCCGGTCCTTGAAGTGGATGTAAAGGGTCGCGGGGGACACGCCGGCGGCCCGGGCCAGCTTCTGCATCGAGAAGCCGTCGATGCCTTCGACGACCAGCATCTCCACCGCCATCCTGCGGATCTTCTCGGCCTTGCCCGGGTCCCTGGGTCGCATCGTCACCTCAGGATCAAAAGTAAACGAACGTTCATTTATGGTCAAGGGGCCCGATTGAATTTTCTGCAATGCCGGGTTGACAGGGTTCAGAACTCTATTATTCTATGGTTGTATAGATAAAGGATGAACCAGTTGACTCTCACCCAGCCCATGATCAGCGACGTCAGCAGGCTCTTCGCCGCCCTGGGCGACGAGTCCCGGCTCCGGATCCTCAAGGTCCTCGTGGATGCCGGCCAGCCCATGTCCCAGGGCGCGGTGGCCGAGGCGGCGGGCCTTTCCCAGGCCAACGCCAGCAAGCACCTCATCCACCTCGCCCGGGTCGGGCTCGTGAACCGGGAGCCCAGCGGCAACCTCGTGCTCTTCACTCCCGTCTCCCCCCTCGTTCCCGACGTCTGCGACCTGATGTGCGCCCACGTGGCCGCGCGCGTCAAGGCCGCCTATTCCTCCATCTCCTAGGAGTCCCGTTCCATGTTTGCACTCGCGAAACGGCTCGTTCCGTCCCTGGTGGCCCTGGCGGCGACCGCCCAGCAGCCCCTCACCATCCAGGACGCCATCCGCAAGGCCTGGACGGGCCAGGCCGGCCTCCAGGCCGGCGAAGCCCTGGTGGACCGCGCCCGCGGGGAGGCCGAGGCCCTGCGCGCGCTCAACCTCCCCACCGTCAGCCTCGGCGCGGGCCTCACGCGCACCACCGAGCCCATGATGGTCTTCGGCATGCACCTCAACCAGGCCCGCATCGCCCAAACGGATTTCATCCCCGACCGCCTCAACCACCCCGACGCCGCCACCGGTTTTGGCGCCACCCTGACCGTCACCCAGCCCCTCTATGCCGGCGGGCGCCTGGACGCGGCCGCCCGGGCCGGCGCCGCCATGGCAGGCAGCGAGGCGGCCTCCCAGTCCCACCGCCGCCAGCAGGTGGCCTTCGCGGTGGCCCAGGCCTACTTCGGCGCCCAGGTGGCCGAGCAGGGCCTGCGCTACGCCGAGGACACCCTCAGGCAGGCCCAGGAGACCGAACGGTTCGTGTCCGCCCGGGTGGACCAGGGCCTGATGCTCCGTTCCGAAGGGGACCGCACCCGCGCCTTCCGCGCCCAGAGCGAGGCCGGCGTCGCCGAGGCCCGCAACCGGGTGGCCTCGGCCCGCTCCGGCCTGGCCCTGCTCATGGGCGGGGAGGCCGCGGGCCCCCTGGCCACCGCCGTGGACGCGCCCCTTCCGGCCCTGCCCGCGGCTCCCGGCCGCCGGGGCGACCTGGAGGCCCTGAAGCTCCAGGGGCAGGCCGCCCGCGAAGGCGTGGCCGCCGCCCGCGGCAGCCTGAAACCCGAAGTGGGCCTCAGCCTCGCGGCCGGCACGGCCCGCTACGCCGTGGGCGAAGGGGGGAACTGGACCACCGCCTCCCTGGGGGCGAAGTGGACCTTCTCCTTCTCCGACACGAAGCGGGTGTCTTCCGCCAGGGCCCAGGCCCGGGCCGCGGAGCTGGGCCTGAAGTGGCAGGAGCAGCAGGCCTCGCGCGAAACGGACGAGGCCCGGCGCTTCCTGGAAACGGCCCAGGCGAAGATCGCCTTCGCCAAGGTGGCGGTGGAGGCCTCGGAAAGCGCGAGGACCATCCGCATCGCCCGGCACCGCGAGGGGCTCGTGCCCCTGGTGGAGGTGCTGGACGCGGAGGCCGGGCTCTCCGGCGCCCGCACCCTCCTCCTGAACAGTGAACTGGAATGGCGCCTGGGCGGAGCCCAGCTCGCCCTGGTCCTCGGACAACCCATTGAAGGCGTCACGGAGTAGATGATGAAACGCACCCTGATCCTGCCCATCACCGCCCTGCTGGCGGGCCTCGCCTGCGGCAAGCACGAGGCCCCCCAGGCCCCCCCCATGCCCGCGGCCAAGGTGCGCCTGGCCGCGGTGGACCCCGCCGGCGACGCCGGCTGGATCGCCGCGACCCTGACCGCGACCCGCCGGGCCACCCTTTCCACCCGCATGGCGGCCTCGGTCACCCGGGTCTTCGCCAACGAAGGCCAGCACGTGGCCGAAGGCGCCCTCCTGGTGAGCCTCTCCGACGGGGACCTCCAGGGCGGGCTCAAGGCGGCCGAGACCGCCGTGGCCGCCGCCCAGGCCCACCACCGCCGGATCGAGGCCCTCTCGAAGATCAACGCCTCCACCCCCAGCGAGCTGGAGATGGCCGCCACGAACCTGGCCCAGGCCCAGGCCGGCCTCGCGGGCGTGAAGGCCAACCTCGCCTACACCCAGATCCGCGCTCCCTTCGCGGGCATCGTGCAGAGCCGCATGGTCAACGAGGGCGCCTTCGTGGGCCCCGGCCAGCCCCTGGTGGAGCTCGAGGGCCAGGGCGCCCTGGAGTTGGAGGGCACCGTGTCCGAACAGGAGGCCAGGAGCCTGCGCATCGGCCTGAAGGTGCCCTTCGAGGCCGACGGCAAGCCCGGCACGGCCGAGATCTCGGCCCTGTCCACCGGCGGGGACCCCGTGTCCCACCGGGGCACGATCCGGGCCCGCATCCTGGGCGCCACCGGATTCCGGTCCGGCGCCTTCGCCCGCATCAAGTCGCCGGGCGC
This sequence comes from Geothrix sp. 21YS21S-2, assembly GCF_030846775.1. Classification (NCBI taxonomy): domain Bacteria; kingdom Pseudomonadati; phylum Acidobacteriota; class Holophagae; order Holophagales; family Holophagaceae; genus Geothrix; species Geothrix sp. 21YS21S-2. The sequence continues at coordinate 48,162 of NZ_CP132910.1, read as the reverse complement.
GGCTCCCGAAGGGCTCTCGGTCCCCAGGTCCGCCCTGGTGGTCCGCGGCGAGCTCTCCGGGGTCTTCGTGGCCCGGGACGGCAAGGCCGAGCTGCGCTGGCTCTCCCTGGGCGATGCGCGGGGCGCCGCGGTGCCGGTGCGCGCGGGCCTGAAGGCCGGTGAGCAGGTCATCGACAATCCCGGCACCCTCGTGGACGGCCAGCCCGTCGAGGTGTCCAAATGACCGACGCTCCCAAGCTGGGCCTCGCCGGCAGGATGGCCAAGGGCTTCCTGCGCAGCAAGCTCACCCCCCTCATCGTCCTCGCCTCGCTCATGCTGGGCGTCATGGCCGTGGTCCTCACGCCCCGCGAGGAGGAGCCGCAGATCATCGTCCCCATGGTGGACCTCTACGTCCCCTTCCCCGGGGCCAGCCCCCGCGAGGTGGAGGCCCAGGTCACCACGCCGCTCGAGAAGCGCCTCTGGGGCATCCCGGGCGTCGAGTACCTCTACGGCACGAGCCGGCCCGGCATGGCCCTGGTCACCGTGCGCTTCAAGGTCAACGAGCCCCAGGAGCCCAGCCTGGTGAAGGTCCACCAGGAGCTGGCCGCCCACCCCGAGATCTTCCCCGCCGGGGCCATGAAGCCCATCGTGCGCCTGCAGACCATCGACGACGTGCCCTTCCTCACCCTCACCCTGCACGGCGAGGGGCAGACCCCGGGCCAGCTCAGGCGCATGGGCGAGGTGCTGGCCCGCGAGCTCTCCACCGTGCCCGACACGGCCCAGGCCCGGGTCATCGGCGGGGCGCGGCGCATGGTTCGCATCGAGCCCGACCCCGACAAGCTTCGGGCCCTGGGCATGTCCCTGGCCGAGCTGCAGCCCGCGCTCCAGAGCGCCGAGGCCCAGCTGCCGGCGGGCGCCCTGGTGGACCACAACCGCCGCACCACCCTCGAGGCCACCGGCTTCGTCCTGGAGGCCCGGGAGCTGAACCGCCTGGTGGTGGGCGTGCGCAACCAGAAGCCCGTCTACCTCGCCGACGTTGCCTCGGTCTCCGACGGACCCGACCCCGAACCTCCGGTCGTGCTCTACGGCGCCAAGGGAAGCCTCGAGAACGCCGTCACCGTCGCCCTCTCCAAGCGCGCCGGCTCCAACGCCACGGCGCTGTCCCGCCTGGCCCTGGACAAGGTCGAGGCCCTGCGCGGCTCCGTCCTCCCCCGGTCCCTCAAGGTGGACGTCACCCGCGACTACGGCGAGACCGCCGGCGACAAGTCCAACGAGCTCATCGAGCACCTCCTCATCGCCACCCTGTCGGTCATCGCGCTGATACTTCTCGCCATGGGCTGGCGGTCGGCGGTGGTGGTGGGCGTGGCGGTGCCGGTGACCCTCGCCCTCACGCTGCTCCTCACCTACCTCCTGGGCTATACGCTCAACCGGGTGACGCTCTTCGCCCTCATCTTCTCCATCGGCATCCTGGTGGACGACGCCATCGTGGTGGTGGAGAACATCCACCGGCACATGCACCTGCCCGGCCCGCGCAAGTCCTTCGCCACCACCGTGGTGGAGGCCGTGGACGAGGTGGGCAACCCCACGATCCTGGCCACCTTCGCCGTCATCGCCGCCATCCTGCCCATGGCCTTCGTGCGGGGCCTCATGGGGCCCTACATGCGCCCGATCCCCATCGGCGCCAGCCTGGCCATGATCTTCAGCCTGGCCATCGCCTTCGTCATCAGCCCCTGGGCCGCCCTCAAGATCTTCCGCAAGGAGGCCCACCTGCCCGAGGTGGACGAGACCGGCCTGCACCCGGCCACCGACGAGAACGAGCCTCCCGAACCCGACCACGACCACAACATCGCCCCCGAGGACCTCAGCACGCGCATCTACCGCAAGGTGATGCGGGCCCTCCTCACCAGCGGCAAGGTGCGCCTGGGCTTCCTGGTTGCGGTTCTCGCCATGCTGGGCGGCGCAGGGGCCCTGGTGGGCACCGGCGTGGTCAAGGTCAAGATGCTGCCCTTCGACAACAAGTCCGAGTTCATGGTCCAGCTGGACCTCCCCGCGGGCACCCCCCGCGAGGATTCCCTGGCCCTGGGCCAGCAGCTGGCCAGGAGGCTCATGCAGGAGCCCGTCGTCAAGGACGTGCAGGTCTACGCCCAGGAGGCCGCGCCCTACACCTTCGTGGGCATGGTGCGCCACAGCTTCCTGCGCCAGGACGCGAGCCAGGTGGACATCCAGGTGAACCTGGTCGCCAAGGGCGACCGCAAGGAGCAGAGCCACGCCATCGCCACCCGGCTGCGGCCCGAGCTGGAGAAGTACACCGTTCCCGCCGGCGCCCGCATGAAGGTCGTCGAGATCCCCCCCGGGCCTCCGGTGCTGGACACCGTGGTGGCCGAGATCTACGGCCCCACCCCCGCCGAGCGCGCCCGGTACGGCGGCGAGGTCCTCAAGGCCTTCCGGTCCGTGGACGGCGTGGTGGACGTGGACTCGACCCTCAATCCCACCGATCCCAAGATCAGCCTCGTGCTGGACCGGGAGAAGGCCGCCCTCCACGGCGTGGCGCCCGCCCACGTGATCCAGACCCTCTCCATGGCCGGCCAGGGCTTCCCCGCCGGGAGCTTCCACGTGCTCGACGGCTCCTCCCAGGTGCCGGTGGTGGTCCAGCTGGCCTCCTCCCGCCGGCGAGACCTGCGCGACCTGCTCCAGCTCGCGGTGCCCGGCGCCAAGGGCATGGTGCCCCTCTCGCAGCTGGTCACGGTCCAGGAGGGCCTCGAGGAGGCCGACATCTTCCACAAGAACCTCATGCCGGTCTCCTACGTCTTCGGGGACCTGGCCGGGAGGATCGAGAGCCCCGTCTACGCGCTGGCCGCCCTCGGGAAGAAGATCGACGCCATCCCCGGCACCCAGGGGGCAACGTCGTGCAGCGCTTCGTGGGCGTGCAGAGCGCCGACGTCCTCAAGAACGCCCTCGAATCCGCCAACTAGGGAGACCCCATGAACGTCGACCGCATCGTCCACATCTTCGCCGGAAGCATGATCATGATCAGCCTGGCCCTGGGCCACTGGGTGAGCCCCTGGTGGTTCCTGCTCACCCTCTTCGTGGGCGTCAACCTCTTCCAGAGCGGCATCACCAACTGGTGCCTGATGTCGCGCATCCTGGCCAAGGCGGGCGTGCCCACCCAGGGAAGCTGCGGCCTCTGATGCTGACCCTCCTCCTCGCCAAGCGCCTGGCCCTGGGAATCCTCATCGGAGGCGGCCTGGGCCTGGGATACTGGAAGCTCATCGGGTGCTCCACCGGCACCTGCCCCCTCACCGCCACCCCCCTGCGGGCCATGCTCTACGGTGCCGTCATGGGCACCATCTGGGCCCTGGGCGGCTCCTCCCGGTCCTGACGCCATGCCCCAGCTTTCCCACGCCGAGTTCACCCTCCTGGCCGCGCTCCTCGTGGGCCTGGCCTGGTTCCTCCTCCTGCGCAACCGCAACCGCCAGCCGCCGCTCACCCAGCAGCAGGTGGCCGAACTGCGCAGGCGGGGGGCCCTGATCCTGGACGTGCGCTCCGTGGGGGAGTTCTCCCAGGGCCACGCCAAGGGCGCCCGGAACATTCCCCTGCCCCTCCTCAAGGACCGCCTGGGGGACCTGGACCGGAAGAAGCCCATCCTCGCCTGCTGCGCCTCCGGCGCCCGCAGCGCCTCGGCCTGCCGGATCCTCCTGAAGGCGGGCTTCCAGGACGTGCACAACGTCGGCTCCTGGACCGCCCTGAAGCCCTGAAAAACAAGGCCCTTCGCCTGGACAGGCCGGGATCCCGACAGTATGCTTGTATGCGTAAACTGGAGATTGAATGGACCATCCCCCCTTGAGCGACCCCATGATCGAGGAAGTGAGCCGTCTCTTCCTGGCCCTGGGGGATCCGTCCCGGCTCAAGATCCTCCGGTGCCTCCTGGAAGCCAAGGACCCCATGAGCCAGGGCGCCATCGCCGAGGCCACGTCGCTCTCCCAGGCCAACGCCAGCAAGCACCTCGCGTTCCTGGTGCGGGTGGGCCTGGCGAACCGGGAGCCGCAGGGGAACGTGGTGTTCTTCACGCCGGTGATGCCCCTGGTGGGGGACGTGTGCGACCTGGTGTGCGGGCATGTGGCGGAGCGGGTGAAGGCCGCGTACCACGCGCTGGGCTGAGGCGTTTCTTATTCAGGAACCAAGGGCGGCCTGGTGACATGGGATTCCTCAAACAGGGGCGGCATGGATTGTGCCCGCCTCTTCCGAGGAGAACCAAGATGTACGCTGGAATCAGCCTCCATAAACGAAGTGACGCCGAATTGGGAGCCGTTCACGGCGGAATGTTCGCAAGTTCCATGGGATACGGCAGGCCGCTGGTATCTCCGGCCTGCCCTCCCACGTTCACCTCGCGTGGCCTGGGGACAGCAATGGGTCAGGGAGCCATTGGCGGGGCCGCGAAGGGAGCCCTATCTGGAGGTCCCGGAGTCCTTGGTGGTGCTGTCAGTGGAGGCCTTGCGTCCGGAATCGGCTACAGCGCCACCCACCACGGAGGAATGGCTTCCATGCCTTCTTCGAACATCAATTCCTGGATGGTTCAGGGCCGCTGGAATTCCCACCCGCAGTTCATGTGATGACAAATCCGAATCACCTCCATGGCCTCATTTGGGCACTGGTTGGTGTTGCTGCAGCATCCATGTTCCTGCCCCGACCCACCTGCCCGCGTTGCGGGAGAAGGAAACCTGTCCTGCACGGATTCCGCAGCTTCCGGAACTGGATCATGGGCAGATGGCATTGCCCGAACTGCAATGCACTCATCTCCCACAGAGGCCGCATCCTCCCATGAGGGGTGGAAGGCGCCGCGGTGTCAACGGGAGGCGCTTTCCGGCAGGAACCGCCCCAGGTCCCCCACCGTCAGCCGGGTAAGTTCCGAAGTCATCCGCTCCCGCACCTCCCGGCAGCAGGTCCATGCGGCGCAGTCCACCCGGCCCGTGCATTCGCCGATGCCCAGGAGGCAGGAGCTCCGCCATTCCGGTCCGTCCAGCACATCCACCACCTCGGCCAGGTGGATCTCGCCGGCGGGGCGCGTCAGCCGGAACCCGCCGTTGCGTCCGCGAACGGACTGCACCAGGCCGGCCTTCTGGAGGACCTGGAGCACCTTGCCCAGGAAGGGACGGGGCGCGCCGGTGCGGGCGGAGAGGTCCCCTACCAGCCGCAGGTCCCCCGGCGGTCCCTCCAGGAGAGCCATGGACCGGAAGGCGTAGTTCACCGAATGGGAGAAGGAATGCATGGGGTCACCCGAGGAGATCGGCGCAGAGATCCGTCGCGCCGGCGAGGACCTCTCCGGCCGCTGCGTAGAAGGGGTGAACGCCGGGCCTGCCCAGTTCCAGGGCGACGCTGCCCGCAAGGGGCTGGAGGTGGCAGGTGAAGAGTCGGCCCGTGGGCAGCTCCGGCTCCTCGGCCCGGCGCAGGAGGTGGCCCAGGAGGAGGAGCAGCACGCCCAGGTGGTCCGGCGGGACGCCGGGGTCGGGGTGGATGCCGGCGGCCTCGAAGATGCCGTCCAGTTCCAGGAGCACGCCCTCGTCCCGCAGCTGCCCGGTCCTGACCGCCGAGAGCTCCAGGCGGATGCCCCGCCCCGCCAGGAAGAGCCCGGCGTAGGCGACGTCCAGCTCGCCGGAAGGAGCCGCGGCCAGGGCCTCCAGCCCCCGGCGCAATCCGGGCGGCGCCCAGGGCGCCCCGGCGAAAGCCGCCCAGTCCGCGGTGGCGCCGGGAACCAGGAAGACCTCGCCCAGCGTCTCCAGGAGGTCGGGGAAGGCCGTCACTTGAACCCGCTGGCCTGGCCGGCGAAGACGAAGACGTAGCGCAGGACGTAGCCGCCGAAGATCACCAGCCCCGCGGCCGTCATGGCCAGGCGGTGCGTGATGTGCAGGGTCCCCTTGCCGAGGAGCACAGGCTTGAACTCCCACAGCTCGATGGCCAGGGGCAGCAGGAGGCCCGCGCCCATGAAGAGCACCCAGAAGACGAAGGTGAAGGGGCCGCCGAGGACGAGGGCGAGGGCCTCGCGAACGGCCAGCACCGAGAGCTCTCCGTGGATCAGGTACGGCACGACAATGAAAAACTCCAGCAGGATCAGGCAGATATCAAGGGTGTACAGGAACCGGAACTCGGCGACATCCTTGGGGCCCTTCTGCACCACCCGCGCCAGGATCAGAACGGCGGTGCCGGTGCTCAGGGCGCTGAAGAGGAAGAGCTGGGCCACGAGGTTGGTGTTCCAGAAGGGCCGGGCCTGCACCGCGCCCAGCAGGACGCCCGTGTAGATGCCGACGCCGATGGCGAAGGGGAAGCCCAGCATGGCCAGGCGCCGCTTCCACGCGCCCAGGTCGCGGTTGAGGGCCAGGAGCCGGGGCCGCCAGGGGGTCTTCGCCGGGATGCGCGCGAAGAGCCGGTTGCGCTCGTCCTCCGTGAGCCAGGCGAAGAGGTTCACCAGGGTGATGCCGGTGAAGACCAGCAGCAGCCAGGACCCGATGGACATGGGCGATTCCCACCGGAAGGTCACGAAGAGCTTCCAGAAGCGCCACCACTTCCCCAGGTCGAAGACCAGCAGGAAGGACCCCAGGGCCACGGGCCAGGGCGCCAGGAGGGCCCCGATCCGGGCGATGCGCGGGTAGGCGGGGACGCCGTCCACCTGCAGCCAGGTGCAGAAGGCGGACACGAAGAAGATCCCCGCGGAGAGGCCGCCGAGGAACAGGTAGTTGACGATGAGGAATTCCCAGACAGGTTCATGCATGGTTGGCTCCTACAGGAGGTAGTACAGCTGGGGGCCGTTGCCCGTCTGGGGTTTGAGGACGCGGTACCGCCGGCTCTCCAGCAGCGCGTGCAGCGCGCTCCCGGAGTCGTTGAGGTCGCCGAAGGTGCGGACCTTGCTGGGGCAGGTCTCCACGCAGGCGGGGAGCTCGCCCCGGTCCACCCGGTGGGAGCAGAAGGTGCACTTGTCCACCACCTTCGTCTCCTCGTTGAAGAACCGCGCGTCGAAGGGGCAGGCGATCATGCAGTACTTGCAGCCGATGCAGTCGGCCTCCCGCACCTGCACGATGCCGTCCTCGCGCTGGAAGCTGGCCCCGGTGGGGCAGACCCGCACACAGCTGGGGTTGTCGCAGTGGTGGCACTGCTCGGGGTCGAAGGAGGCCCGCAGCCGGGGGTAGGCGCCGCCGTGCTCGGCGTTGATGCGGTTGCGGAAGACGCCCAGGGGGACGTCGTTCTCGGCCTTGCAGGCGACGATGCAGGCCTTGCAGTCGATGCATTTCCTGGAGTCCAGGACCATCGCGTAGCGCTTGACGGGATTCTTGGCCATGATCACACCTTCACCACGTTGACGAACGTCTCGTGCATGGCGGCGTTGCCGCTCACCTTGTCCCAGGCGGTCTCCAGCAGCACGGCGTCGGCCGCGCCCACGTTGTGCACCAGCTTGAGCCAGGGGGACCTCTTCCCGAACCCGTGGAGCATGAACACGCAGTCCGGGCGGATCTCCTCGGTGGCCCGGGCCTTGATGCGCACGGTGCCTGCGGTGCTGGTCACCTGGACCAGGTCCCCGGTGCGGATTCCCAGGCGGGTGGCCTGGTCCTGGTTGATCCAGAGGTCGTTCTCGGGGACCTGCTCGTGGAGCCACGGCAGGCCGGCCAGGGCGGCGTGGGTGATCGTCGCCTTGCGGCCCAGGATCATGCGGAACTTACCGGAGGGGGGCTGGGCGGGGGAGGCGTAGACCGGCAGGGGGTCGTGGCCCGCTTCCGCCAGCCGCTCCGAGAAGATCTCGATCTTCCCGCTCTTGGTGACGAAGCGGTAGGCGGCGTTCCGGGTCGTGCCGTACTTGGGCTCGCTGAAGGCCACCACTCCGTGCTTCTTCATGTACTCGAGGCCGTTCTCCACGGGGAGTTCCCTGGCCTCGGCCTCGATCCACTGGTCGATGGTGTAGTCGAAGTAGTCCGCGAGCCCCAGGCGCCTGGCGAGGCCCTGGGCGATGTCCAGCATGGGCAACGTGTCGTGGATCGGCTTGATGACCTGCTGGCGCAGCACGGCGGCGGGCCAGATGCCGGGCATCACCTCGATGGGATCGGTGCGCTCCAGGTAGTGGCTCTCGGGGAAGACCACGTCGGCGTACCAGGCGGTGTCGCTCATGGCGATGTCCACCACGCCGATGAAGTCCATGCCCTCCATCATCTTCAGCGTCTTCCCCTGGTCCGGCACGGCGTTGAGCGGGTCCTGCTTGTAGATCATCCAGGCCTTCACCGGGTAGGGCGCGCCCTTGAGGACGTTCTCCCGGGTCTGGAGGTAGACGCCGTCCTTCGCGGAGGCCAGGGGGAAGTTCTTCTCCACCTCGTCCACTCGGCCGGCCTTGGGATCGTCCCAGGGCAGGAACATGAACTCGCCCTTGGCGACCTTCCGGTTGGGCACCATGCCCCCTTCCCGGTCCCAGTTGCCCACGATGGTGTTGAGGATGGCCTGGGCGCGCCGCATCTGGAAATCGTTCTGGTACCAGCTGGAGCGGCGCCCCGCGTAGAACACGGCCCGGTGGCCGGCGTCGGCGAACTCCCGGGCGATGCGGGTGATCTCCCGGGCGGGGATGCCGGTCTCGGCCTCGGCGAATTCGGGCGTGTAGGGCAACACGTGCTCCACCAGCCGGTCGAAGCCCAGGGTCCACTGGTCCAGGAAGGCCTTGTCGCAGCGGTCCTCGCGGATGATCACGTGGATCATGGCCAGGATGAAGGCCATGTCGGTGCCGGGCTTGATGGGGTACCACTCGTCGGCCTTGGAGGCGGTGACGGTGAAGCGCGGGTCGAGGTAGACGAACTTCGCCTTGCGCTCCATGACGCCGCCGATGAGGTCCATGGTGTCGGGGGTGATGATGCTCTCGAAGCGGTTGGCCCCGGCCATGATCACGTACTTGGCGTTCTGCAGGTCGAAGCTGGGCACCGTCCCGAAGGTCATGGAGTAGGCCAGGTTCACCGAGGCCAGGCAGAGCGAGGGGTGCCGCAGGATGTTGGGGCTGCCGAAAGCCAGGCCCAGGTTCTTGAAGAACACTTCCTGGAAGCCCTCGGTGCTTGACCAGAGGGTCCCCTCGGGGCCGTGCTTCGCCTTGGTCTCGGCGAGCTTTTTCGCTGCGAAGTCGAAGGCCTCGTCCCAGGACACGGGCTTCCACTTGCCTTCGCCCCGCGCTCCGGCGCGGATCAGGGGCTGCTTGAGCCTGTCGGGGTCGTACACCTGCTGGATGGCCGCGTTGCCCCTCGCGCAGAGCATGTTGCGGGACTTGGGGTTCTCGGGATTGGGGTTCAGCTTGTGGATGCGGCCCTTGCGGACGGAGGCCAGGACCGAGCACTTGTTGGGGCACAGCTCGCAGGTGGTCGGGATCCCCAGGGGGACCGGGGGTTCCGCGGCGCGCCTGCCCTTCCCGAAGAATTTCGGGCAGGCGATGCTGGTGGCGGCGAAACCGCCGGCGCCGACGATCTGCAGGAACAGACGGCGATCCATGGGACCTCCTCAGGGAATGCCTTTCCCGGCGATCCTCGAAGGAGGATCGCCGGGAGGAAGATCAGAACTTCACTTCAAGGGAGACGTAGGTGTTCTTGATGCCCGAAGGCGCCGCGTACTGGAGCATCGGGTTGTTGTTCAGGTCGTACGCGTTCTCCCAGGTGCCGGACATGGGGGCGGGGGCGATGTGCCAGCCGCTGAAGGCATGGGTGTACTTGTAGTCCAGGTAGCCCACGCGCAGGGCCACGTTCTTCACGAATTCCCAGTGGACGTAGGCCTCGATCACGTCGCCGCGGGTGGAGAGCTTCTCCGTGGCCTCGCCGGTGGCGGGGCTGTAGGTGAACCATTTGGGCGAGCCGTGGTTGAACTCCAGGCCGAAGCCCAGGTTGTCCTTCACGTCCCAGCGGGCGCCCACGTAGTAGGCGGTGGCGGTCTGGCTCTTGTTCGCGTCGCCCAGGAGGCCGCCGAAGCCGGTGAGCTGGTAGTTGGCGCCGCCCATGGCCGCGGGCATGTCCCAGTAGGCGCCGTACTGGCTGGTCCTGCCGTTGGGGTTGCTCTTGATGCTGCCGAAGCTGGCGAAGTAGGTGAAGCTGTCGCCGATCTTGTGCTTCCAGGTGGCGGTGACCTGGTCCATGTCGCCCAGGTTGTTGGTGGCCGTCACGTACTGGATGCTGGGCATGCCGCCCATGCCGGGCTGGGCGGGCACCGGGAAGTTGTTGAGCTCGCCGAAGGGGATGTCCGTCATGTTCCCGAACCGGTTGAAGCCCAGGTAGAAGTTCGCGCTGTGCACGGTGCCCAGGCCCTCGAAGAGGAGGGGGATGTCGAGCATCGCGCCCAGGACGGTGCTGTCCTTGAGGTTGCCGATCCGGTTGACCTGCATCGCGGCGCCCGCGGGGTTGGCCATGGTCGCGTTGGTGAAATTGAAGCCCACGGGGGCGTAGGTGGACTTCACCAGCCCGCCGCCGCCGAAGCCGCTCTCGTAGCCCACGCCGTAGCACAGGCCCAGGAGGGAGTGCTCGGGGAAGCCCAGCTTGTCCAGATGGAACTTCCAGCCGATGCCGTCGACCATGGCGTTGACGGCCAGGGCCTGGGGCGTGGCCTGGCGCTCGCCGCCTTCGCGCACCTCGAACGGAGGCCCGTCGGAGGTGTTCTGGCGGCCGATGGACAGCACGCCCAGGGCGGGCCAGTCGTACACGAAGCTGGCGCGCTCCACCTTGAGGGTGTCGTTGCCGGGCACCTTGCCGCTGTTGAAGGAGTTCTGCACGGTGTTGGGCGAGCCGTTGAAGATGGGCACGTCGGCGCCGCCGTGGATCTTGTACATGGTCAGCCGGCCGAAGATCTTGCCGTGTTCGCCGATGGCCATGCCCATGCGCAGCCGCAGGCGCGTGGACCACTGGGTGGAATTGTCGTAGTCCTGCTCACCCACCTGCTGGGCCATGGGCATGAAGGGGTACGGGTTGGAGGCCGATGGGGAGGGGTTCTGCACGAACCCCATGAACTGCTGGTAGGGCTTGAAATGCCACTTGGCGCTGTCGAAGCGCGTGCGGAGATCGCCGCCCCAGGAGATGTTGTCCTGGGCGACCTTGGTCTCCACCTTGACGAGGGTCTTCTCCTGGTCCCTGGATTTCTCCTCCAGGACGGCCACCTGCTTCTTGAGTTCGTCGAGCTGCTTCTTCACGTCCTCCTGGGCGGCAAGACCCATGGGAGCGAGGACGGCGAGGGTGAGGGCGATTCGGGAAATGCGCATGGTTCGGCTCCAGAGCAGGGGAGGATCAGCCGCCGCAGGTTTCGGGCTGGGGGGAATCGGAGGCGTGGTTGATCAGGAAGGTCTTGATGTCCAGGATCTGTTCGGGGGTGCCGTACTTCGGCGAGAAGCCCTCGCCCGTCCTCCCGTGCTTGCCGGCGTCGAAGACCTTGCGCCACTGGGCCTGGGTCTTGGAAAGGGGGGTCACCACAGCGGCCTTCCCGTTCTCCACGTGGCAGGACTTGCAGTTCTTCTTGAAGAAGAACTTCCCCTTGGTGTCGCTGCCCTTGGGCTCCGCGGCGAGGGGGGCCGCCAGGAGGGCGGCCAGCGTGAAGATCGATAGTAATTTCATGAGTTTTCCTTTCTTCCGGGCGCCGAAGCGCGTGTTGAGGTAGAGGTAACCCAAGGACTCGAAGGGAGGCCTTGTGGTGAAAGATTTCGGATCCGCGTGAACGCCCGTGGGCGTCGGCGATTCGATATGGATTGCTCGATTGAAAGGATTCACACCTGCGTCGGGAAGGCTCGCACCTTCCGGAATAGAAGATCGCGCCATCGTGTTTATAGCGCAAGAATATTTTTTTATTAAATTGTATAACTAGATAGTTATGTTTCCTCGCCCGGAAGGCTCCGCCCCACCAGCCGCCGGACCTCCTCCAGCAGCTCCCCGCGCCCGTAGACGCCCTTCTGCAGGGCCTTCACGACCCCGGCGTTGCGCAGCGCCACCCGGTCCGCGGCGGTGAGCTCCCGCGCCGTAACGGCAACAAGGGGAATGTCGGCCCATTCCGGACGCTCCTGCCGGGCCACCAGGAACTCGAAGCCGTCCATGTTCGGCATCATGAGATCCAGGAGGATGGCCTCGGGCCTGCGCTCCGCCATGCGTTCCAGGGCCTGGAGGCCGTCCCCGGCGGTGGCGGTCTCGAAGCCCTGGGACCGGAGGATCCGGGCCATGGCCTCGCGGGTGGGCGGATCGTCCTCCACCACCAGCACCGAGGCCGGGGGTTCCGGGGCCAGATGCCGGGCCAGCACGCGCCGGAGGCGGTCGCGGTCCAGGGGCTTGTTCAGGTAGTCCACGGCGCCCAGGGAGAGCCCCTTCTCGGCTTCGTCCAGGATGGTGAGCATGACGACGGGGATGCCGGCCAGTTCGGGGTCCGCCTTGAGGGCGGCCAGCACCTCCCAGCCGTCCATGCGCGGCAGCAGGACGTCCAGGACGATGAGCCCCGGCCGGAGCTCCCGGGCCAGGGCGAGGCCTTCCCGCCCGTCCCGGGCGCACCGCGCCGAATAGCCGTCCCTCGCCAGCAGCCGGGACAGGGAATCCAGGAGGGACGGATCGTCGTCCACCAGGAGGACGGTGCGCCCCCGCTGCTGCGGCGGCGCCCCGGGCTCATTCCGGAGGGACTCCCGGGTGGGCCGCAGGGGCAGCAGGATGGTGAAGGTGGACCCCTGCCCGAGGGCGCTCTTCACGCGGACGTCCCCGCCCATCATCTGACAGAACTTCCGGCTCAAGGACAGGCCCAGGCCCGTTCCGCCGAAGCGCCGGGTGGTGGAGTCGTCCCCCTGGATGAATTCGTTGAAGATGCGCTCCACCTGCTCGGGGGCGATGCCGATGCCGGTGTCGGTCACGGAGAGGCTCAGCCAGTCGCCCTCCAGGCGCCCATTCACGTGGATGGCGCCGCCCCGGGTGAACTTGCAGGCGTTGCTCAGCAGGTTCAGGAGCACCTGGCGCACCTTGGTGGGGTCGCCCACCATCCCGTCCAGGCCGGGCCCGCAGTCCAGGCTCAATGCGTTTCCGTTCTGGGCGGCGAGGCTCGACACGGTGCCCAGGACCTCCTCCAGCAGGTCGCGCACCTGGAACGGCTCGTTCACCAGCGTCATCTTGCCCGCCTCGATCTTGGCCAGGTCGAGGATGTCGTTGATGAGGTGCAGGAGGTGGCGCCCCGCCTGGTCAACCCGGGCCGCGTCCTCGAGGATGTCGGCGGCGCCCGCGTCCTCGGCCTCGTTCTTGATGACCTCGCTGTAGAGCAGGATGGCGTTCAGCGGCGTGCGCAGCTCGTGGCTCATGTTGGCCAGGAAGGAGCTCTTGGCGCGGCTGGACGCCTCCGCGCGGTCCTTGGCGACCTGGAGCTCGCTGTTGGCCTGCACCAGCTCCCCGGTGCGCAGGGCCACCTCCCGCTCCAGGTGGTCCCGGTGGCCGGCGAGCCTGGCGTCCTGGTCCTGGATGCGGGCCAGCATCGTGTTGATGCTCTCCGCCAGCAGGCCCAGCTCGTCGCCGCTCCCCTTCAGGGCCCGCAGGCCGTAGTCCTGGCTCGACGAGACGCGGGTCACGACCTCCACGAGGCCCAGGATGGGCCGGGTGAGCACGCCCTGGAACCGGGACGCGAACAGGAAGGTGGCGACGCCCATCAGGAGCGTGATGGCCGCGAGCACGATCCCGGCCCAGACGATCCGGCTGATGAACTCCCCCTGGTCCGATTCCAGGTACAGGACCCCGATGGGGTGGCCCTCCTCGCTCCGGATGAAGCAGGTCATGGCCAGGTTCCCCGAGGCGGTGGCCTTCACCTCCTCCCGGGCGCCGGCCACCGGCAGGAAAGGCTCGTACAGGGGGGACCCGGCAGGATAGCGGGCCAGGACGGACCCGTCGGAGCGGTGGATGCGGGCCGTCGTGAGGTGCTTGTGCTCCTTGAGCACGCCCAGGATCTTGGAGGCCGGGGTGGGCACGTCGAAGGCGACGGAGGGGCTCGCGTTGTAGGAGATGATGCTCCCCAGGCTCCGCAGGTCGCCGGCGGCGGCGGCCCGCAGGGACCAGGCCTCGAAGGCCAGGAAGCACAGCGCCGACAGCACCATCGCCAGGCCCGCCGTGAAAAGGAGCATCAGGGTGACCCTGCTGCGCAAGGACTGGGGAGCGAGGAATTCCATGGGACCTCGAGGGTGGGCGTCACGGAAATGGGCTTTGAGGGATAATCTAGTCGGAAAGGGGCGCCGTGGACAGCCCTTCCGGAGATGCCGTGCTCAAGCTCGAATCCTTTGCCGTAGGCCCCCTGGGCTGCAACTGCACCCTCCTCTGGAATCCCGGGACCGCCCAGGGCGTCGTGGTGGATCCCGGCGGCGAGGGGGCCCGCATCGCCCTCAGGGTCCAGGCCCTGGGCTTCAAGGTGGCCGCCCTCCTCCACACCCACGCCCACTTCGACCACGTCGGGGCCACCCGGGAGCTCCAGGAGCTCTGGCAGTGCCCCGCCCTGCTCCACCCGGCGGATCTCTTCCTCCTGGACGCCCTGGACATGCAGACGGGGATCTTCGGAATGGACGCCATCCCCCGCCCCGACACCGCGCCCCTGGCCGAGGGCGACGTGCACGGCGGCCTGGCCACACTGCATACGCCAGGGCACACGCCCGGCTCCTGCTGCTTCCACGGCGAGTTCGAGCGCGGGGGCGTCGTGCTGGCCGGGGACACCCTCTTCCAGGGCGGCGTGGGCCGCACCGACCTGTGGGGGGGCAGCTGGGAGCACCTGGAGCAGAGCATCCAGCGCGAGCTGTACGCGCTGCCGGACGCCACCCTCGTGATCCCGGGGCACGGCCCGGCCACCACCATCGGGGAGGAGGCGGCGGGCAACCCGTACGTCCGCCGATGAAATAGGCGCCGGCCCTCGCCGGCCCTGCGAGAATGGTGTGAACAAGGAGGTTCACATGCCCGCACAACTCGCAGGTCTCGGCTGCACCTTTCCGATCATCCTGGGCGTCATCTTCTGGCTGGCGTCCTGCATCCGGGTGATCAACGAGTACGAACGGGCGGTGATCTTCACGCTCGGCAAGGTGGGAGCCGTGCCCAAGGGCCCGGGACTCATCTTCGTCCTGCGCCCCTTCCAGCGCGCGGTGGTCGTGAGCCTTCGCACCGTGGTCCTGGACGTGCCCAGCCAGGACATCATCACCCGGGACAACGTGAGCCTGAAGGTGAGCGCGGTGGTCTACTTCAAGGTCCTGGACACGAAGCAGGCCATCATCGGCGTGGAGAACTACTACTTCGCCACCAGCCAGATCGCGCAGACCACGCTCCGGTCGGTGCTGGGCGAGGTGAGCCTCGACGAGCTGCTGGCCGCCCGCGAGAAGCTGAGCGTGCGCCTGCGCGAGATCATCGACCGCTCCACGGAGCCCTGGGGCGTGGAGGTCACCAGCGTCGAGCTGAAGTCCGTGGACCTGCCCGAGCAGATCCAGCGCGCCATGGGCAAGCAGGCCGAGGCCGAGCGCGAGAAGCGCGCCAAGGTGATCGCCGCCGAGGGCGAGCTCATGGCCTCCACCCAGCTGCTGGAAGCCGCCGACAAGATCAGCCAGAACCCCGTGGCCATCCAGATGCGCTACCTCCAGACCCTCACGGAGATCGCCGTGGAGAAGAACAGCACCATCGTCTTCCCCCTGCCCATGGAGCTCATGAAGGCCTTCGAGAAGTTCGCGGCGAAGTAGGGGATACGTGGCGCTTTCCGCTTCCGCCCTCGTCGCCGTCGTGGACACCGAGACCACGGGCCTCTACCCTTCCCGGGACCGCCTCGTGGAGATCGCCGTGGTGCTGCTGGAAGTGGAGACCGCCACGGGGCGCCTGCTGCGCACCCTGGACGCCTACCAGGAACTGAACGACCCCGGCATGCCCATCCCCGCCATCGCCACCTCGATCCACGGCATCACCGACGCCATGGTCCGGGGCCGGCGCATCGACCCGGCCCGGGTGGCCGCGCTCCTGGCCCGGGCCGACCTGGTGGTGGCCCACAACAGCGGCTTCGACAAGGGCTTCGTGCGCCAGGTGATGCCCCAGGCCGACACCCTGGTGTGGGGCTGCTCCTGCCGCGGCATCCCCTGGCGCAGGCTCCACCCCGCCCTGGAGAGCACCCGCCTCCAGCACCTGGCCGAGCGGCTCCGGATCCCTTCGGGCACGGCCCACCGGGCCATGGGCGACGTGGAGACGACGATCAACCTCGTGCTGCTGCCGGACGGTGACGGAAATGCGCACCTCCTGCACCTCATCACCCGCAAGCTGGCGCCGATCCGGTCGCCGCGAAGCTTGAGGACAGGCCCGCCAGCCTAGCTCTTCCTCGGCGAACCTCGGCCACCTCGGCGATGCCTTTCTTCCCTCGACTCCTGCGGCGCATGGATTCGAAGCGCCGCAGGGTTGTTGAAACAGAAGGCATCGCCGAGGTGGCCGAGGTTCGCCGAGCAAGGAGCGGGAAGGATCAGTGTTCCGTCACGAGCTGGCCGGCCTCCCTCGGATCGAAGTCGATCTCGGCCCGCTGGCAGGCGGCGATGAAGGACTCGCGGTCGTGGCAGCGCAGGTAGGCCTCCATGGGGTCCACCTTGCCGGACTGGATGAGCGCCACCAGCGCCTCGTTGTGGGAGGTCTGGCCGTAGCGGCTCTGCTTCATGGCGTCGGCGAGCTGGCCGAGGCGGTCGCCGCGGATCAGGGAGGCGATGCCGGGGTTGTTGAACAGCGTTTCAAGGGCCACCACCTGGCCCCCGCCGGCCATGGGCAGGAGGGTGTGGCCCAGGATGGCCGTGAGGGTCTCCGAGAGCCGGGCCAGGACGCGCCGGCGCTGGTCCGGGGGGAAGAAGCCCGCCAGGGTGGACAGGGTCTCCTCCTGGGTGGCGGTGGCGAGGGTCGCGATGACCATGCGCCCGGTCTGGGCGGCCTGGAGGCACAGGTCCAGGGTCTGGCCGTCCCGGATCTCGCCCGCGGCGAGGATGTCCGGCGCCTGGCGCAGGGCGGCGCGCAGGGCCTGCTTCTGGCGCACGGGGTCGCAGCCCACCTCCCGCTGCCGGATGAGGCAGGCCCCCGGGGGGAACTCGAACTCGATGGAGTCCTGGATGGTGACGGCGAAGCTCTTGCGGCTGGCGTTGGCCAGGGCCAGGAGGCAGGCCTGGGTGGTGGACTTGCCGCTGCCCATGGGGCCGGTGAGCAGGATCAGGCCCTTGTTGAGCCCGGCCAGGCGCCGCACGGTGTCGGGCAGGCCCAGGCTGTCGGGGTCGGGCACCTCCCGCGGGATCACCCGCACGGCGATGCTGGGGCCGGCGTGGCCATGGAAGAGGCTCACCCGCAGGCGGCAGGGGAGGCCCGGGTCGGTGCGTGCGAATTCCGTGTCCTGGCCGGCCAGGAAGGCCTCCCAGACCTTGGGCGGAACCCAGGTCTGCACCAGTTCCTGGAGCCGCTTGGCGGAGAGCTTCCCGTAGTCGCCCAGGGACTTCACCTCGCCGCCCATCCGGACCAGGGGGGGCTCGTCCGCGCCGAGGTACAGGTCCGAACCGCCGCCGGTGAGCAGGGTCAGGATGAGCGGATCGAGGCTGTCCAGGGCCGTGGCCACCGCGCCGGTCTCCGCGGCCGAGCGGAACCGCGCCACCACGAAGCGGGTGCCCAGGCTGGTCCGGCAGAGGAGCACCTGGAACCTGACGCCCTCCATGACGTAGTCGAAGCTGACGTTCTCCCCGCGCAGGTAGGCGGTGGAATGGTCCTCGGGCAGGATCTCCTTGGCGAGGCCGTCCAGCACGGTCCCAAGAAGCTCCTGGGAGCTCAGCGCGATGCGGTGGCCCCCCGCCACCTCCACCACGGGGGAATCGCCCGGATCCAGCCGCAGCACCGCCGCGCCCTTGTTCACCATCTGCATCAGGAACTTGTCGATTTTTGCCATGGCGACCGCCGTAAACCGTTGGAAGGTCCGCCCATGATACTAGTTTTCAGGAGCCGCCGCAGGGGTTGATTCCGGGAGGCTGAGGGCCTCGACCGTGCCGCAGGGGGAGCAGCGGCGGAAGTACTGCCCCCGGGTGGTGGAGCGGATGATGCGCATGGGCTGCCCGCAGCCGGGGCACAGGCCCGGTTCGGGCAGGCCCTCGGGCTGGTCCGCGGCCCAGGAGCCGCACAGCACGCACACCTTCGAGCCGGCCTTGGTGGTGCGCAGGGGGCCCTGGCACAGGCGGCAGGTCTGGGCGGGCTTGCCGTCGGCGGAGGTCTCGTAGGCCACGCGGCACTCCGGATCCTTGGAAGCCGCGCATTTCACGTAGTTGCGCCCCTCCCACTCCTTGAGGTGAAGGGGGGACCCGCAGCGTGGGCAGGCGCCCACCACGGGGCCCGAGGGAGGCCGCGCCGAAGCCGCGGGCGCCGCCGCCTTGATCTGCCCCACCACGTCCTTGACGAAGTCCCGGATGCCCTCCATGAAGGCGTCCCTGCTGGCCTCGCCGCGGCGGATGCGCTCCATCTGCGCCTCCCATTCCCCGGTGAGCTGCGGGCTGCGCAGGGGCTCGGCCCGGATGCTCCTGATCAGGTCGATGCCCTTGGGCGTGGGGGCCAGGATGTTGCGCTTGCGCTCCAGGTAGGCGCGCTTGAGGAGGGTCTCGATGATGTTGGCGCGGGTGGCGGGCGTGCCCAGTCCGCAGTCCTTCATGGCGCCCTTGAGCTCGTCGTCGTCCAGCTCCTTGCCGGCGCTCTGCATGGCGCCCAGCAGATCGGCCTCGCTCATGCGCTTGGGGGGGGAGGTCTTGCCGGCCTTGGGGAAGAGTTCCTTCGTCTCCACGGCCTCGTCCTTGGCGACGGCGGGAAGGGTTCCGGCCTCCTCCTCCTCCTCGGGCTCCTCGCCCTCCTCGGCCTTGGCCTCCTTCTTCGGGCGGGAGTGGGGCGGATCCACCTCGGACCATCCCAGGGCCTTGACCACGGTGCCGGTGGTCTTGAAGGACTCCTTCTCGATCCTGGTGACGATGGTGGTCTTGGCCTCGACCCGGTCCGGCCAGAAGGCCGCCAGGAAGCGCCGGGCGATGAGCTCGTAGATGCGGAGCTTGTCGCCCGTGAGGTTCTTGGCGGGGTTCTCGGTGGGAACGAGCGCGGTGTGGTCCTCCACTTCCTTGTCGTTCACGAAGCGCTTGTCCAGCTTCTGGGGCCACCGTTTGCGCAGGTCGTCCACGAAGGGCCGCAGGGCCTCCAGCTGGCCCGTGGCCAGGGAGCGGATCCAGGCGGGGATCTTCACCGCGTCGGCCTCGGTGAGGCACCGGGAGTTGGTGCGGGGGTAGCTGATGAGCTTGGCCTCGTAGAGTTCCTGGGCCACGGCCAGGGTGTGCTCGGCGGTGAGACCGAAGCGCTTGTTGGCTTCCTTCTGCAGGTTGGTGAGGTCGTAGAGGAGCTCGGGCTTCTTCTTCTCGGTGCGCGCCGTGACCGACGCCACGCGCCCCGGTTTGCCCTTGAGGGCCTCGGCCAGGGCCCTGGCGGCCTCCTCGGTGTCGAAGCGGTCCTGGTCCCGGCCGTCCTCCTTCCGGAACCACTTGCCCTTGTAGGCGCCTGCCCCGGCCTGGAACACGGCCCACAGGGTCCAGAAATCCCTGGGCACGAAATTCTGGATCTCCAGTTCCCGGTTCACCAGGAGGGCCAGGGTGGGGGTCTGCACGCGGCCGATGGAATAGACGCCCTCGCCGCCGGCCTTCTGCTGCACCAGGGTCTGGGCCCGGGTGCAGTTGATGCCCACGAGCCAGTCCGCCTCCTGGCGGCAGCGGGCCGCGTCCCGCAGGCCCGCATAGGCGTCGCCGGGCTTCATCCGCCCGTAGGCCTCGCGGATGGCGTCGTCGGTGAGGCTGGAGGTCCAGAAGCGGTGCACGGGCTTGGTGGCCCGGGCCAGCCGGTACACCAGGTCGAAGATCAGCTCCCCTTCCCTCCCGGCGTCGGTGGCGTTCACGATGTCGCCGACGTCGTCCCGGTTCATGAGGCGTTCCACCACATCGTACTGATCCTTGGTGGAGGCGATGGGCGCGTAGCGGAACTCCGGGGGGAAGAAGGGCACGCTGTCCATGCGCCAGCGCTTGAGGGCGGGATCGTAGCCTTCAGGGTCCAGGGCCTCCACCAGATGACCCACGCACCAGGTGACGATGACGCCGTTGCCCTGGATGAAGCTCCGCCCCGTGCCCTGGATCCCCAGCGCGGCCGCGATGGCGCGGCCCATGCTGGGTTTTTCGCTGACGATGAGGCGGATCGGAGTGGCCATGGTCTACCATTCTATGTCGAAGGTGTAGACTGGTGCAGAGGTAAGGGCGAATGGCATTCACTCCCGGTTCCAAGCGCGGCCAGATGGCGGATATCAACATGACGCCGATGATCGACGTGATGCTGGTGCTTCTGATCATCTTCATGGTGGCCGCCCCCATGCTCACCACCGGCGTGGACGTGAACCTCCCGGAGAGCCGCACCGGGAAGAACCTGGAATCCGAGGCCCTGGTGGTGACCCTGGCCCGGGACGGCCGCATCGAGTTCGAGAAGCACTTCGTCCAGGAGGGCGTCCTCAAGGCCCAGCTGCGCCAGCGCGCCGCGGAGAGCCGCAAGCGCCCCGTCATGGTCCGGGCCGACCTCAACATCCCCTACGGGCGCGTCATCACGGTGGTCGACGCCATCCGCGAGGCGGGCTTCACCCAGGTGGGCTTCGTCACCTCGGCCTCCACCGCCCCCGCGGGATCCGAGCCCATGGAACGCTGAGGCGCCGGTGAGCCAGGAACTCTACGCCTACCTCCACGAACGGGCCCTGCTGGGCAAGCAGGGGCTCAGCCTGGGGATCGGCGTGAGCGTCGCCGTCCACGTGCTGGTGGTGGGCGCCATCCTCTTCACCCCCAAGGCGCCCCCCCCGCCCGAAG
Source organism: Geothrix sp. 21YS21S-2 (assembly GCF_030846775.1). Taxonomy (NCBI): domain Bacteria; kingdom Pseudomonadati; phylum Acidobacteriota; class Holophagae; order Holophagales; family Holophagaceae; genus Geothrix; species Geothrix sp. 21YS21S-2. The sequence goes on along the minus strand of NZ_CP132910.1, from coordinate 27,311 downwards.
AGACCAAGGTCACCTGGGTGCGCCTCCCCGCCGCCGGCGTCGAGGGCGTGGCCGGAGGCGAAGGCCCCCTGGAGCAGGGCAAGGAGGGCGAGCGCCAGCGCCGGGTGGAGGAGGTGGCCCCCAAGCGCAGCGAGCCCACCGGCTACAACGCCTCGCCCAACGCCTTCGGCACCAAGGCCTCCAAACCCCTCCAGGGCACCAGCACCAATCCCGACAGCATGGGCAAGGCCCCCGTGGCCTCCAAAGGCAAGACCCCCAGCCTCAACCCTTCAACCGGAGCCTCGGGCTCGGGCGGGGGGGGCGGCATCGGCGCGGCCACGGGCATCCCCGGCCTCAAGGCCTCCAACGGCGTGGCCGGAGGCACCGGCCTGGTGGGGGAGCTGGACGGCGACTTCCCCTTCATGTGGTACCTCCAGCAGGTGCAGAGCCGGATCACCGGAAACTGGAACCGCGTCACCTCCAGCCAGGGCCGGGTGCAGATCTACTTCCGCATCCGCAGGGACGGCGGCCTCGACGGCGCCCGCATCGAGATCCCCAGCGGGAACGCGAACATGGACCAGAGCGCCCTGATGGCCGTCCGCCGGTCCGATCCGTTGCCCAGGCTTCCGGACGGGTTCGAGGGGAGTTCCCTGGGCGTGAGGTTCTGGTTCACCTACCTGGGCAACTGAACCTTCAGTTCGCCTCTGCCGCATGATCGGCTGTTCGCCGTAGCTTCACCAGCAGGAGGGTGCTGCCGCCGGCATCCGTCTCCATCACCACCTGGTCCATCACCTGCTTCATGAAGAACACCCCCCGGCCGCAGGGCTTCAGGAGGTTCTCGGGCAGGTTGGGGTTGGGCAGGGCCGCCAGGTCCACCCCCTTTCCGGTGTCGCGGATGCGGATCTCCAGCCGGTTGGCCTGGGGGGTGAAGGTGACCTCGATGTTCTTGCGCTTGTCCAGCTTGTTCCCGTGGCGCATGGCGTTGCCGATGCCCTCCTGGATGGCCAGCCAGACGCGTTCCCCATCCTCGTGCGAGAAATTCATATGTTTGAGCAATTCCGAGCCCACCACCTGAATCAGGTCGATGAACCTCAGATCCGTGTTGCAGGTGAGGGAGACGGGAAGCAGGGGAGCAGCGGTCATGTACAAATATCCTTGGGCATCGGGAACCCTTGCTTCAAGTTAATTGGAAAACCCGGAGAAATGCCAGGAAATAACACCTGCCCGGCGGAGGCGGGGAACGGTAGACTGGAACCCTGACCGGATTGGTCTGGATTGGAGCAGGGCAGATGAAGGTGATCGTGGCCAAGACGGCGGGGTTCTGCTGGGGCGTGCGCAGGGCCATGGATGCGGTGCTGGAGGCCTCCACCCGCAGCAGCTCGGGCCCCGTCCAGACCCTCGGCCCCCTCATCCACAATCCCCAGGCCCTGGAGCTCATCGGCCGCCGGGGGGTGTCCGTGGCCGCGGCCCCGGAGGAGGTGGCCTCGGGCACCGTGGTCATCCGCGCCCACGGCATCCCCATTCAGTCCCTGCGTGGCCTCAAGGAGCGCCAGCAGCGGGGGGAGCTCACCATCGTCAACGCCACCTGCCCCGAAGTGGCCAAGGTGCACAGCAAGATCAAGAAGTGGAGCCCCAAGGGCTACTTCACCGTCATCCTGGGCACCCACGGCCATGCCGAGAGCGTGGCCCATCAGAGTTTCGCCGACAGCGGCAGCGCCATCGTGGCGAACATGGACGAGGCCCGGGCCCTCCCGGACGAGGTGCTGGAGAAGGTCCTGGTGGTGGCCCAGACCACGTTCACCACCAAGGACTTCCAGGAGATCTCCGAATACATCCGCGGGCGCTCCAAGGAGTGCATCGCGGAGAACACCATCTGCGAGGACACCTGGACCCGCCAGGAGGAGGCGCGCAACCTCGCCCGCACCGTGGACTACGTCATCGTCGTGGGCGGCAGGGCCTCCTCGAACACCAAGCACCTGGCGGAGCTGGCCGTGCACTACGGCAAGCCCGTGCAGTACGTGGAGACCGCCGCCGAGCTGGACCTGGACCGCTTCGACGGCATCGCCACCGTGGGCGTCATGGCCGGGGCCTCCACCCCCACCTGGCTGGTGGAGGAGGTGGTGGACATCCTCGAGCAGCACGGCAAGGGCCCGGAGCGCTATACCAAGCTCCTCGACGCGGCCTTCGGCACCCCCATGAAGCTCGCCGTGGGCGCGGCCGCCCTGACCCTGGGCGTCCACGCCTGGACCGGCCTGCCCCCCTCCTGGAAGTACGCCGCCATCACCGCCCTCTACGTGCTGACCATGTTCCTGCTGGCCCCGTACCTCAACCCCCTGGGCCTGGGCTCCAAGGGCCCGGCCCGGGCCCGCATCCTGGAACGGAACCGCACCCTCATGGTGGGCACGGCCCTGGCGGCCCTGACGGTGGCCCTGGTGCTGGCGGCCACCCTGGGCCTGGGTTCCCTGCTGGTGGTGGCCGCGGCCTCGGTGTTCGGCATGGTCTACAAGCGCAAGCTCCAGCTGGGTGACATGACCGTGAGCATCCAGGCCATCCCCGGCTCCAAGGACATCCTCGTCCCCGCCGCCCTGGCCGTGGTGGCGCTGGCGCTGCCGCTCTGGCACCATGGCCTGGCCTGGGGCCCCCGGGTCTGGGCCGGCATCCTCCTGGTGGCCGTCCTGGGCTTCGCCCGCACCACCCTGTTCAATCTCAAGGACATGCAGAACGATCAGATCCTGGGCAAGGAGACCCTGCCCATCGTCTTCGGCCGCCGCACCACCAAGATCCTCCTCCTGGCCGCCCTGGCCCTGGCCGGCGTCGCCGTCCTCGCCGCCACCATGAGCGTCCCGTCCCGCCACGGCTGGATCCAGGCGGGGATCATCCTGGTGTGCCTGGCCTACCCGGTGGTCCACCTGTGGCTCTTCCAGGAGCGGTTCTCCGCGGGCAAGCCCCGGTTCGAACCCTGGGTGGAGCTGAGCTTCTACATGGCCGGCCTCCTGGCGTTGTTCTAGTGCTGGAACGGCTCCTCGCCTCGGTGACGAGCGCCGCGGTGCAACTGGCCCTGCTGGCGGCGCTCTGGGCCGGGGGCATCCGGGGCGGATTCCCGTTCCAGGTCCTCGTCACGGTCCTCCTCGCGTCCACCCTCTTCATCGCGTGGAGGCGCCGCCCCTACGACCGGGCCCGCCTGGGCTTCCTCCTGACCCACCTCGGCCCCGCGCTGCTGCTGGCGGGCCTCGCCGGCCCCCGCTGGGCGGTGGTTCCGGGCCTGGCCTGCCTGGCCGTGGGCATCCCCTGGATGTTCTGGATCAAGCCGCTCCTGAGGCCGAAGAAGGACAAGGCTCCGCCTCCGGCCTGGGAGCGCCTCACCCTCCAGGGCACGCGCATCCTCTTCCTGGCCTGCGGCGCCGTGCTGGCGGTCCCCGCCCTGCGCAAAGCCGCGCCGGCGCCGTGGCTCCTGACCTCCTGGCTCATCCTCGCCGTGGCCCTGCACCTGCACCATGTGAAGGCGCTCAAGGGCCGCAAGGCCCAGTTGGCAGGGTTGGCGGGGTGGGTGCTCTGCATGGCCGCTTTTCTGACCCTTCGCTGATAGGTTTTGGCCCGTCGAGGGTGGGCAGCCGTCTATTAATTGCCTTTCTCGGCGATCCTCGGTTCCTCGGCGGCTCGGCGATAGGTTTTTTGCTGAATTTGCCTCAACGATTGGGCAATGAACAAACGGTTCGGCCGCTCATAAAAAGTGCTTATCGCCAAGGAACCGAGGATCGCAGAGGAAGAAAATCATACCCTATGTTGTTCGGTTCATTCCTTCCCCGCCCGGCGCCAGGGCACCGGAAAGAATCGGGGCACTTCGCGCCTGTAGGCCGCGTAACGGGACCCCAGGGACCGGAGGAGGTCCTTCTCCTCCAGGGCCGTGCCCACGAGGATGTAGACGGTCATGGCCCAGGCGAAGACCAGGTGGCCCACGGTCATGCGGGGGGTGGCCCAGAAGGTCGCCAGGAAGCCGAGCATCAGGGGATGGCGGACCCGGGCATAGAAGGCCGTGAGGCGGAAGGCCGCCTCCTGGTGGGGGACCCCCCGGAACCGCGCCCAGACCTGGCGCAGCCCGAAGAGGTCGCCGTGGCTGATCAGGAAGGTGCTCGTCACCACGAGGGCGGCTCCGGCGCCGAATCCCGCCTGGACCGCCAGGCGAAGGACAGGCTGCCGCAGGTGCCAGACCTCCGCGGGCAGGGGCCGCCACAGCCAGAAAAGCAGCGCCAGGGCGGCGCTGGAGAGAAGAACGTAGGTGCTCCGCTCCAGGTGGGGCGGCACGAGCCGCAGCCAGGCCCGCTTGAAGCCCGGGCGGGCCATGAGGCTGTGCTGGCAGCCGAAGACCGCCACCAGGGCGAAGTCCACGGCCAGGGCCTGCCACCAAGGGCCCGCAGGGCCTACCGAGACGGATCTTGGAACGCCGAAGTCCCCAACGAAGGCCATGAGATAAAAAAAAGAACCCAAAAATACCAAATAACAGAATAATCCATAAATAAGTGACGCAAAACCCATCCGCCCTCCAGAACGAAGCCATTCTAGGTCCTCCCGGGGGGCCTCGCCAGGGGTCCCGCACCGGGTTCATGCGGAACCCGTCCGCAAATCCACGCTACCCTGGCCGCATCTCCTTGGAGGACGCATGCGGCGCTGGGTGCTGATCACGGGTTGTTCCACCGGCATCGGCCGGGCGCTGGTGGAGGCCTGCCGGCGGACCGGCTGGAGCGTGGTGGCCACGGCCCGGCGCCTGGAAAGCCTGGCGGACCTCCCGGACGGGGAGGACCTGCTGCGCCTGCCCCTGGACATCACCGACGCCGCCAGCCTCGCCTCGGCGGCGGAGGCCTGCAGGCCCCTGCGGCTCACGGCCCTCATCAACAATGCCGGCTACGGGCAGATGGGGCCCCTGGAGCTGCTTCGGGCGGATGAGATGCGGGCCCAGTTCGAGACCAATGTGGTGGGCCTGCACGCGGCCACGTGCGCCTTCCTGCCCCTGATCCGGGCCGCCGCGGACCCCGGGGAGGGCCGCATCGTCCACGTGGCCTCCATCCTGGGCCGCATGAGCGTGCCCATGGCGGGGGCCTACAGCGCCTCCAAGCACGCGGTGGTGGCCCTGGCCGAGACCCTCAGGCTGGAGGTGGCCCCGGCGGTCCGGGTGATCCTGGTCGAACCGGGGGCGGTGCGGTCCGGGTTCCGGGAGACCCTCGCCTGGGCCATGGGCGACCTGCCCGCGAGGATCAAGGGGACGCCCTTCGCGCCCGCCATGGAGGCCTACCTGGACCGCCAGCGCACCCACGCCGCCAGCCACGGCCTCAGCGCCCAGGCCTGCGCGGCCCGCATCGTCTCGGCCATGGAGCGGGCGGATCCGCCCCGCCGGATCCTCATCGGCAGGGACGCCTTCTGGGCGACCCTGGGCAAGGCGCTCCTGCCCGGCACCGCCTGGGACTGGGCGGTGCGCAAGGCCTTCGGCCTTTCCTGACCAATCCAGGTGACAGGCCGGGGCCGCGCGACCAAACTATCCCCATGTCCGAAGACCGCCTCTACCTGATCGACGCCTTCGCCCTGATCTTCCGTGCGTACTACGGCAACCTCCGCATGAAGAACGGCGCGGCCCTGACCATGGCCCGCATGCTCCTGGCGCTGGTGGCCCAGCACAAGCCCACCCACATCGCCGCCGTCTTCGACCGGCCCGAGCCCACCTTCCGCCACGACATCTACCCGGAATACAAGGCCAACCGGGCCGAGATGCCCGAGGACCTGCGGCCCCAGGTGCCGCTCATCCGGGACCTCATCAAGGCCCTGAACATTCCCATCGTGGAGCTTTCGGGCTTCGAGGCCGACGACGTCATGGGCACGCTGGCCCGCCAGGCCTGCGCGGCGGGGCTTCCGTCGGTGATCGTGAGCCCGGACAAGGACCTCCTGCAGCTGGTGGACGACGCGGGCTGCATCCAGGTCCTCAACAACCGCGACGGCGAGGTGTGGATCGACCGCGCCGGGGTGAAGGAGCGCTTCGGCGTGTGGCCCGAGCAGGTGGTGGACGTGCTCACCCTCATGGGCGACGCGAGCGACAACGTCAAGGGCGTGGAGGGCATCGGCGAGAAGGGCGCCCGGGACCTCGTGGAGCAGTACGGGAACCTGGACGCCATCGTGGAGCACCGCGCCGAACTCAAGCGCAAGGCCCACCGGGAGGGCCTGGAGGCCGCCCTGCCCCGCCTGGAGCTGGTGCGCCGCCTGGTGACGGTGGTCACGGACCTCGTCCTGCCGGTGACCCTGGAGGACCTCGCCTACAAGGGCGTGGACCAGGCCCAGGCCCGGGCCGCCTTCAAGGCCCTGGGCTTCGAGCAGCTCACCAAGGAGTTCACGGAGGTGGGCAGCGCCAGCGCGCCGTCGGCGGCCCGCGCCTACCGCGCCGCGGCCACGAAGGCCGACCTGGTGGAGGCCGTGGCCCGGTGCCGGGAGGCCGGCACCTTCGGGCTGGACACCGAGACCACCTCCATCGACCCCACGCGGGGCCACATCGTGGGCCTGAGCCTCGCCTGGAAGCCCAATGACGGCCTCTACGTGCCCCTGGCGCACCTCAAGCCCGGCTCCGAGGACACCGCCGGGTCCCTGCCGGGGCTCCTGCCGGACTCGGGCCTCCCGGAGGGCCTGCTGGACCTGCGGGGCGAGCCCGGCGCCTTCTTCCGTGAACTGGCCCCCTACCTGGACCCCCGCAACATCCCCTTCGAGGAGGCCCTGGAGGTGCTGGGGCCCCTCTTCCTGGACGTGTCGGTGGGCAAGGCCGGCCAGAACCTGAAGTACGACCTGCAGGTGCTCAAGCGCCATGGCATGCCGGTGCGGGGGCTGGCCGACGACAGCATGGTGCTCAGCTTCCTGGTGGACTCCCGCCTGCGCCACAACCTGGACGACCTCTCCTCCCGCCACCTGGACCTGCGCCCCATCCCCTTCGAGGCGGTGGTGGGCAAGGGCAAGGCCCAGAAGCGCTTCGACGAGGCCGACTTCGGCCAGGCGGTGCAGTACGCCGCCGAGGACGCCGACCTGGCCCTGCAGCTCTGCCGCAAGCTCAAGCCGCTCCTGACCCCCGACATCCTGAGGCTCTACGAACAGGTGGACCTGCCCCTGGTGGAGGCCCTGGCGGACCTGGAGCTTGACGGGGTGCGCCTGGACGTCGGGGTCCTCGAACACCTGGCCAAGGCCATGCGCGTGGACCGGGACGCGGCCGCGGACCGCGCCTTCGAGCTCGCCGGCGAGGCCTTCAACCTCAACAGCCCGACGCAGCTGGGGAAGATCCTCTACGAGAAGCTGAACCTGCCGGTGCTCAAGCGCACCGACAAGACCAAGGCCCCGGCCACGGACGAGGACGTGCTGACCGAACTGGCCCTGCGGGAGGACGGGGAGATCGCCCGGGTGCTGCTGCGCCACCGCCAGACCCAGAAGCTCCTCTCCACCTACGTGGAGGCCCTGCCGCTGATGGTGAGCCCGGTCACGGGCCGCCTCCACACCCGGCTCCACCAGGCCGCGGTGGCCACGGGGCGCCTGGCCTCCTCCGACCCCAACCTCCAGAACATCCCCGTGCGCACCGAGGAGGGCCGGGCCATCCGCGGCGCCTTCGTGCCCAGGAAGGGCTGGGTCTTCCTGGACGCCGACTACAGCCAGATCGAACTGCGGGTGGTGGCGGCCCTGGCCGGGGACCCCGTGCTCCTGGGGGCCTTCTCCCGGGGCGAGGACATCCACCGCCGCACGGCCTCGGAAGTGATGGGGGTCGACATGGAGGCCGTCACCTCCGGGCAGCGCAGCGCCGCCAAGGCCGTGAACTTCGGCCTGCTCTACGGCCAGGGCGCCTATGCCCTGTCGGCGAGCCTGGGCATCAGCTTCAAGGAGGCCAAGGCCTTCATCGAGCGCTACTTCGAGCGCATGCCCAAGGTCGCCGAATGGATCGAGGCCACCAAGGCCAGGGCCGTGGAGGAGGGCCTGGTGCGCACCCTTTGGGGCCGCGTCCGGCGCATCCCCGACCTGCAGTCCCCCAACCAGGGCCTCAAGGCCCAGGCCCTGCGGGAGGCGGTGAACACCGTGGTGCAGGGCACCGCCGCCGACCTCATGCGCCGGGCCATGGTGCGCCTGCACCGGTCCCTGGAAGCCGGGGGCCTGGAGTCGCGGCTCCTGCTGCAGGTGCACGACGAGCTCCTGGTGGAGGCGCCCCCTGCCGAAGCCGATGCCGTCTCCGCCCTGCTCAAGGACGCGATGGAGGGCGCCGACGACCTGGGCCCCCTGGGCGTGAAGCTCGCGGCCGAAGTCCGGCGCGGAAACAGCTGGCTGGAGTGCAAGTGAACCGTTGAACCCATTCGCGAGGCACCATGCAGAACTTCACCTTCCACAACCCCACCCGCATCCTCTTCGGAGCCGGCCAGATCGGCTCGTTGCGCCGCGAGGTGCCCCACGGCGCCCGCGTCCTCATGACCTACGGGGGCGGCAGCATCAAGGCCAACGGCGTCTACGACCAGGTCCGCAAGGCCCTGGAGGGCTTCGAACTGCTTGAATTCGGCGGCATCGAGCCCAACCCCACCTTCGAATACCTCATGAAGGGCGTGGAGCTGGCCCGGGCGGAGAAGGTGGACTTCCTGCTGGCCGTGGGCGGCGGTTCCGTCATCGACGGCACCAAGTTCATGGCCGCCGCCGTGCCCTGGCAGGGCAATGAGTGGGACATCGTGAGCCGCCACATGGCCCCCCGCGCCACCCTGCCCCTGGGGACCGTCCTCACCCTCCCCGCAACCGGCACCGAGTCCAACTGCTTCGCCGTGGTGACCCGGGCCGCCACCCGGGACAAGATCGCCTTCTCCTCGCCCCTGCTCTTCCCGAAGTTCTCCATCCTGGACCCCGAGACCACCTTCACCCTCTCCCCGCGCCAGATCGCCAACGGGGTGGTGGACGCCTTCGTGCACACCGTGGAGCAGTACCTCACCTACCCGGCCGACGCGCCCCTCCAGGACCGTTTCGCCGAGGCCATCCTGCGCACCCTCATCGAGGAGGGGCCCCGGACCCTGGCCGACCCCACGGACTACGCGGCCCGGTCCAACGTCATGTGGTGCGCCACGCTCGCCCTCAACGGCCTCATCGGCTCCGGGGTGCCCCAGGACTGGGCCACCCACACCATCGGGCACGAGCTCACCGCCTTCCACGGCCTGGATCACGCCCAGACCCTGGCCATCGTCCTTCCGAACCTCCTGTGGGTCCAGCGGACGGTCAAGCGGGAGAAGCTCGTCCAGTACGCCACCCGGGTGTGGGACTTCCACGACGGCAACGAGGCCGTCCGGCTGGAAAAGGGCATCATCGCCACCCGGACCTTCTTCGAGGCCATGGGCAATCCCACCCACCTGAACGCCTATGCGGTGGGGGAGGAGCGATTCGGGGAGATCGTCGACCGCCTCCAGGCCCGCAAGGCCCTGCCCATGGGCGAACGGAAGGACATCACCAGCGAGAAGGTCCTGGAGATCCTCGCCCTGGCCCGGTAGGCCCACTTGAACATCCCGCTGAAGGCAAGTATGTTCTTCTTGAACAATATCCCAACCGATCCCGCCCTCCCGCCACGCAACTGAACCCCAAGGAGGTCATCCATCCGTACGGTCCTGGGCCGCGCAGTCGCAGGCTCGATCCTCTTGCTGCCCCTCCTCGGAGCACCCGCCGCCGGGCGAAAGGTGCCGCCGGGGGTCTTCTCGTTCCAGAGCTATGGGGTCGAGGACGGGCTCACCAACCTCAGCGTCTACAGTTTCACCCAGGACGCCGAAGGCTACCTGTGGGCCGGCACCGAGGACGGGCTCTACCGCTACGACGGACACCACTTCCAGCTCTGGGGCCAGAGTCTCAAGTCGAGCATCATCTGGGAGATGGCCGCATCTCCCACCGGGGGCCTGTGGGTCGGCACGGATGACGGCATCTTCCGGCTGGAAGGCCGGGACCTCAAGCCCGTGGAGGGCCTGCCCCGCCAGCGGTCCCCGTTCCTGGCCCTGGGCTCCAACGGGAATGCCGTGGCCGTCCAGGGCAAGGCCGTGTTCGGAAGGCACGGGAACGAGCCCATGGCCGTGGTGAAGACCCTGCCCGACCAGATCACGTCCGGATGGGCCTCCCGGGACCTGCGGACCCTGCTCCTCACCACGGAGACCCAGCTCTGGCGCCGGCTCGCGGGCGCGTGGAGCAGCCTGGACCTGCCGCCCACCTTCCACGGCACCGGCTGCCGGATCCTCCAGGACCGCTCGGGCCGGATCTTCCTCCGGGACCGCAAGAGCCTCTGGCGCCGGAACGGCTGGGACGCCTCCTGGGTCGACCTCTCCTCCAAGCTGCCCAGCAACACCTACAACCCCTACCCCCCCATCGAGGACAGCGCGGGCCGGATCTGGGTGGGCACCTCCAAGGGACTGGTGTGCTTCGACGGGGACGAGGCCTGGACCCTGGGCGAGTCCAAGGGCCTTCCCGGCGGCTGGGCCTCCCTCACGTACCTGGACCGGGAGGGCAACCTCTGGGTGACCAGCGAGGGTATCCACAAGCTCAAGGGGCGCTCCCTCTGGACGAACTTCGGCCTCCACCAGGGCCTGCCCTCCCCTTCGGTGTGGGACATCGGCCACAGCGCCGACGGAAGGGTCTTCGCCTGCACCGACAGCGGCGTGGCCGTGCTCAAGGGCGAGACCTGGAGCGTGCTGCACGGCACGGAGGGCCGCACCCTCCTGTCCGGGGGCGGCAACGGCCGCGAAGCCCTCTGGTTCGGCGGATCCGGAAAGAACGAGGACTTCAACACCGTCTTCCGCCTGGACCTCAAGACGGACCGCGTGGAGAAGATCTCGATCAAACCCTGCAAGACCAGCAACCTGATCCTCACCATCGCCAGCGCCCCGGAGGGCGGGGCCTACCTGGGTTCGCGCACCGACGGCGTCTACCAGGTCTCCCGGGACAGGGGGGGCTGGAAGACGGAGCACCTGCCCTTCCCAGGCCACCAGGCCGAGGAGAGGGTGAATTCCCTCCGCAAGGACCTGGGCGGGGGCCTCTGGGCCGCCGGCGAGCACGGCCTGTATTTCCTGGAGAACCGCAAATGGACCCGCCTGGGCCGGGAGCAGGGCCTGCTCGGCACCAACTGCGCCAGCCTGGCCCGGGACCCCCGGGGCTTCATGTGGGTCTCGTACCTCGACGCCAAGGGCATCAGCCGCCTGGCCCGCGTGAACGGCGCCTGGCAGGTGGCGGAGTCCCGCACCCAGCCCGAAGGCCTTTTCAGGGACAGCATCCTGAGCATGGGCTTCGACCCCAAGGGCATCCTCTGGCTCGGCACCGGCGGGGGCATGAAACGCTGGGACGGCAAGGACCTCGATGTCTTCAGCAAGAGCGACGGCCTCATCAGCCAGGACCCCATGGCCAACGGCCTCACCATCGACCCCGACGGAGGCCTCTGGCAGGGATTCGCCAACGGCATCTCCTACTTCCAGCCCCGGGCCTACCAGGGCCCGCCCCCGCCCCCCGTGGCCAAGATCCAGGAGATCACCGACCTGCGCCGCGAGCACGCCGTGGACGAAGCCAGCCCCCGGATCCCCTACGCGAACCGCACGCTCTCCTTCCACTTCTCCGGCCTCTCCTTCCAGAACGAGAGCCGCATCAGCCACGAGGTGCGTCTGGTCGGCCTGGAGAACGAGTGGCGCGAGACGCGGATCTACGAGGCGCGCTATCCCGCCCTGCCGGCCGGCAACTACCGGTTCGAGGTGCGCAGCCGCTTCAATGACGGCCCCCCCGGGCCGGTGGCCGGGTTCTCCTTCCGGATCCTCCCGCCCTGGTGGGGAACCTGGTGGTTCCGCACCCTCTCGGCCCTCGCGGCCGGAGGCGTGGTCCTCCTGGGCTTCCGCCGGCGCACCGCCCAGCTCCACCGGCGCAACGCCGCCCTGGAGGCCATGGTCGCCACCCGCACCGAGGCCCTGGAGGCCTCCAAGAAGCAGCTGGAAAAAGCCAACCGGGCCCTGGAGGAGGCGTCCCTGGTGGACCCCCTCACCGGCCTCCACAACCGCCGCTTCCTGGACCTCTCCCTGCCCACCGACGCCCTCCAGGCCCAGCGGGCCTTCCGGGAACACCTTGACACCGGCCAGGACCCCCTCCTCAACAAGGAGGACATCCTCCTGTTCCTGATGGACATCGATCACTTCAAGTCCGTCAACGACACCCACGGCCATCTGGCCGGCGACCTGGTGCTCAAGCAGCTCTCCGAGATCCTCAGGGCCAACACCCGGGCCACCGATTCCCTGGTGCGCTGGGGCGGCGAGGAATTCCTGCTGGTGGCCCGGCGCACCCGGCGCAGCGGCGCCCCCGCCATCGCCAACGGACTGCTGGAGGCCATCCGTGCCTGCACCTTCGTGCTCCCCGGCGGGGTGGAATTCCAGAAGAGCTGGTCCATCGGCTTCACCGCCCTCCCCGTCCACCCCCACCACCCCGAGCTCGCCGACTGGCAGCAGGCCCTGAAGCTGGCCGACCAGTGCCTCTACGCCGCCAAGAACACCGGCCGCGACCGCTGGGTGGGGGCCCTCATGCCCCCCGACGGCGATGTCTCGCTCCTGGAGGGCATGAAGACCTGGGATGTGGGCTGGGCCGCGTCAAAGGGCCTGATGGACGTGACCAGCTCGGAGCCCGGCTTCGTGTGGCCTGGCTAGTTCGACTGTGGCGTCTGGAAGCCGGGTGGGCCGGGTCCCCCCATTTCGCCCGGTTTCGTTGTCGCCGGCAAGCCGGCGCCAACGGAGAGATCCCGACCTGGGACGCGAGGAGCATGTTCACACCCACCAACTCCGATGGGTGCCTCTGGCCGCTGCATGAGCGTTGGCTCCCCGGGCTGGCCTATGGTTTTGAAGGCCAGCTGCCAGTGGAGCAGGGTTCAGTCCGGGTCGCGCCGACGCTGATTTGGATTTGGGCGCCCGGTCTCTCTCCTGTCGCTGAGCCGGCCCCATGGGGAACCCATGGGGTTGGGTTCACACAGAAGGTCCACCACGGAGGGGATGATGGAGGCACTGGACCCTGAAAGCGAGGCCCGGTTCGACGCCTTTTCGAACCAAGTGGCCGAAGCCTTGCGCTTGTCCGGATGGTCCGGTTCGCAAGGAGCTTTGTGCGGGTATTGCAGTGGGCTCCTGCTTCCCGGGGAGCGCAAAAGCATGGAGCCCATCGCGGCCAGACTGGATCCGGGGCGCCCTGAAGCCTGCTATGCCTCCATCCAGCGGCTCATCACCGACTCCGAGTGGGATGCCCAGGTCGTGCTGGATTTTAGCCGGGCTTATGCCCTGCCATTCATCTCCTCCAGGGGCCGAATCGAGGCGTGGATTGTCGATGACACGTCCTTTCCCAGGCAAGGCCGACATTCCGTGGGTGTGGCCCACCCAAACTGCGGCTGCCGGGGCAACCATCAGAACTGCCAAGTGGCGAAAACGTTTCGCTGACCAATCACGTCGCGGCGCTGCCCGTGGCCTATCGACTCTACCTGCCTGAGGCCTGGACGCGAGATCCCTCCCGATGCCGCAAGGCTGGCGCACCTCATCCGAATGCTGATCCTGCGGTTACCCCGATGCCCTTTCTGCGGCCGCACCGGCACACCCCGTTCACCACCTCGATCCTGGACCGTCGCTTAGTTCGGCATGGCCATGGCCTAATCAGCATCGGCCCCTTTGGCATTCGCCAGACTCAACTCGCAGCAGGCCCTCCGAGCCATAGGCCGGCCCGGGGAGCCTGTGCCGGCAGGGCTGCTTCGGCAATCCATCGGAGTTGGCAGGTGCCAACACAGGCCTCCAACCTGGTCGATGGCTTTCCGTTGGCGCCGGCTTGCCGGCGACAACGAATCGGGGCGCGATGGGGGGACCCGGCCCACCCGGCTTCCAGACGCCACAGTCGAACTAGAGGGCCTTCAGCGCCGCGAGTTCCTGGGGATTCAAGAACTTCCACTCGCCGGGCTTGATCGCGGGATCGTCCAGGGGACCGAACTGGATGCGGCGCAGCTTGGACACCGGGTGCCCCACTGCGGCAAACATCTTGCGGATCTGCTGGTTCTTGCCTTCGATGAGGGTGACGCGCAGCCAGGGGTTGTCCGCCTTCTCGGCGATCTCGATGCCGCAGGGCTTGAGCCGCCGCCCGTCCAGGCGGAACCCCTCCCGGAACTCGTCCAGGGTCTCGGGCTTGGGCATGCGGTGGATCTTCACCAGGTAGACCTTGGGCACATGGAACTCGGGCGCCATGAGCCGCTGCGCCAGGGCCCCGTCGTTGGTGAGCAGGAGCAGCCCTTCGGAATTGAAATCCAGTCGCCCGACGGGATACACCCGCGCGTCAACCCCGTGGATGAGCGCCATGACCGTGGGCCGCCCCTGGTCGTCCTTCACGCTCGTGACGTAGCCCTTGGGCTTGTTCAGAAGGATGTAGACCAGGTTCTCCCGGGTGATGGGCTGGAGGTCCACCGTGATCTCGTCCCGGCGGGCATCCGCGCGGGTGCCCAGCTCCGTGACGGTGACCCCGTTCACCTGGACGCGCCCGTCCAGGATGATCTGCTCGCAGGCCCGCCGGGAGTCCACCCCCGCCGCGGCGAGGATCTTCTGAAGGCGGTCGCCCGATTGGACGGTTTTGGGCTTGGCGCCCGGCTGGGCCTTGGCGCGGGGCTTGAGGCCGGATTTGGCCGGGGCGCCGCTGCGCGAGGCAGGCCGCTCGCCGGTGCGGGTCGCAGGCCGCTCGCCGGTGCGGTTCGCAGGCCGCTCGCCAGTGCGGGTCGCAGGCCGCTCGCCGGTGCGGTTCGCAGGCCGCTCGCCAGTGCGGGTCGCAGGCCGCTCGCCGGTGCGGTTCGCAGAACGCTCGCCGGTCCGGGAGGAAGGCTTGCCCTCGGGGCGGGAAGCGGGGGTCTCGTCAGGCCAGTAGGCAGGGTTCACTTCGTTCCGGAAGTCGGGTTTGGCGGCGGTCCGGGGGGCCGGCCTGGAACCGGTCCTGGGCGCGGGCTTGGCCCCCGTCCGGGAAGGGGGCTTGGAACCGGCCCGGGATACGGGCTTGCCGCCGGTGCGAACCGGTCCCCCAGGCTTCTTTGCGCTCACTCGCTTCTTCGAGTCCTTGCGGGGGGGGGTCGCCATGGGTGTGCCTCCAGCGTCATCACGACGCGAATCGATCATCATCTCACATCCAGCGCCTTCCTCAAAGCGTTATTTACCAACCTAACCCTGCTGTTCGGAGCAGTTATGACGACTGCCCGGTCCGGAATTAAGGCAGGACTTTTCCCGTCAGTCGGCTAGACTGGAGCCTAATTTGGTTTTTTCTCCGAGGAGCTTATGACAAAACACGTATACACCTTTGGCGGAGACCGGAACGAGGGCAACGCGACCATGCGTAACCTCCTCGGCGGGAAGGGCTGCAACCTCGCCGAAATGGCCGGCCTCGAGATCCCCGTGCCCCCCGGTTTCACCGTCACCACCGAGGTCTGCACCCTCTACATCGCGGGCGGCCAGACGCTTCCCCAGGACGTCAAGGCGCAGGTCCTGGAGTCCCTCAAGTGGCTCGAAGGCAACCGCGGCCGCAAGCTGGGCGACGTCGAGAACCCCCTCCTCCTTTCCGTGCGTTCGGGCGCCCGCGTCTCCATGCCCGGCATGATGGACACCGTCCTGAACCTGGGCCTCAACGACCAGACCGTCGAAGGCCTGGCCAAGGCCAGCAACAACCCCCGCTTCGCCTACGATTCCTACCGCCGCTTCATCATGATGTACTCCGACGTGGTCCTGGGCGTTCACAAGGACCTCTTCGAGCATGAGATCGAGAAGCTCAAGGCCAGGACCGGCAAGAAGCTCGACACCGCCATCACCGCCGAGGAGTGGAAGGACCTGACCGTCGTCTTCAAGGCGATCGTCCAGAAGGAACTCGGCAAGCCCTTCCCCCAGGATCCCATCGAGCAGCTCTTCGGCGGCATCTGCGCCGTGTTCGACAGCTGGGAGACCGACCGCGCCAAGATCTACCGCCGCCTGAACCGCATCCCCGACGACTGGGGCACCGCCGTCAACGTCCAGACCATGGTGTTCGGCAACATGGGCGACGACTGCGGCACCGGCGTGGCCTTCACCCGCGACCCCGGCACCGGCGAGCCCTACTTCTACGGCGAATACCTGATCAACGCCCAGGGCGAGGACGTGGTCGCCGGCGTGCGCACCCCCCAGCCCATCACCAAGGCCCAGGCCGAGGGCACCGGCCACCAGAGCCTCGAGGAGGCCATGCCCGCCGCCTTCAAGGAGCTGCTGGCCACCTGCAACCGCCTTGAGCGCCACTTCAAGGACATGCAGGACCTGGAGTTCACCATCGAGCGTGGCCAGCTGTTCATGCTCCAGACCCGCATCGGCAAGCGCACCGCCCTGGCCTCCATCCGCATCGCCATCGACCTGGTGGACGAGGGGATGATCGACAGCAACACCGCCCTGACCCGCATCGATCCCGACAGCCTCAACCAGCTGCTGGCCCCCGTGTTCGATCCCAAGGAGAAGGCCTCCTTCAAGAAGGACGGCAAGCTGATGGCCAAGGGCCTGAATGCCGGCCCCGGCGCCGCCGCCGGCCGCATCGCCCTGAGCGCCGAGCAGGCCGAAGAGCTGGCCAAGACCGGTCCCGTCGTCCTGGTCCGCATCGAGACCTCCCCCGAGGATCTGGCCGGCATGGTCGCCGCCAACGGCATCCTCACCGCCCGCGGCGGCATGACCAGCCACGCGGCCGTGGTCGCCCGCGGCATGGGCAAGCCCTGCGTCTGCGGCGCCTCCGCCCTGAACATCGACGTCAAGGCCGGCACGGTCAACGTCGGCGACATCACCCTCAAGGCCGGCACCGACTTCATCTCCATCGACGGCTCCACCGGCGAGATCTTCGCCGGCCAGCTGAGCGCCTTCCCCTCCGAAGTGAACCAGGTGCTCGTCGAGAAGAAGCTCAAGGCCGAGGACAGCGAGCTGTTCGGCCGGTTCATGAAGATCATGACCTGGTCCAACGCCGTCCGTAAGCTCAAGGTCCGCACCAACGCCGACACCCCGCACGACTCCGACGTGGCCCGCGCCTTCGGCGCCGAGGGCATCGGCCTGTGCCGCACCGAGCACATGTTCTTCGAGGGCGAGCGCATCATCGCCGTGCGCGAGTTCATCCTCGCCAAGGACCTGGAGGCCCGCAAGGAAGCCCTCAAGAAGCTCCTGCCCATCCAGCGCCAGGACTTCGAAGGCATCTTCGAGGCCATGAACGGCCTGCCCGTCACCGTGCGCCTCCTGGATCCCCCCCTCCACGAGTTCGTGCCCCACGACGAGGCCGGCCAGCTCGAAATGGCCAAGGTCATCGGCGTCAGTGCCGCCGAGGTCAAGCACCGCGTGGAGAAGCTGCACGAGTTCAACCCCATGATGGGCCACCGCGGCTGCCGCCTGGGCATCACCTACCCCGAGCTCATCCGCATGCAGATGCGCGCCATCAGCGAGGCCGCCATCGCCGTGGGCCGGAAGGGCATCGTCGCCCTGCCCGAGGTCATGGTTCCCCTCATCGGCACCGTCAAGGAGCTGGCCTTCACCAAGGCCGAGATGCTGGACGAGCTGGCCGCGGTGAACAAGGAGCAGGGAACCGATTTCAGCTGCCCCATCGGCACCATGATCGAGATCCCCCGCGCCGCCATCACCGCCGACAAGGTCGCCACCGAGGCCGAGTTCTTCTCCTTCGGCACCAACGACCTCACCCAGATGGGCTTCGGCTACTCCCGCGACGATTCCGGCTCCTTCCTGCCCGAGTACGTCTCCAAGAAGATCCTCGAGGACGACCCCTTCCAGAGCCTCGACCAGGAAGGCATCGGCGAGCTGGTCCGCATCGCCTGCGAAAAGGGCCGCTCCACCCGCCCCGGCATCAAGCTGGGCGTCTGCGGCGAGCACGGCGGCGACCCCCGTTCGGTGAAGTTCTTCCACCGCGTGGGCCTGAACTACGTCAGCTGCAGCCCCTACCGCGTGCCCATCGCGATCCTGGCCGCCGCCCAGGCCGTCCTGGAAGAGAAGAAGTAGTTCCTGCGGCAGACAGATGAGAAGGGGCGCCCAGGCGCCCCTTTTCATTTGGGGGCCAGGAGACCGGAGCAACCCGCAAGGCCCTGTCGTACCATGGGCCCATGCCCCCCCGCCCCTCCCTCCTCCTCGCAGCCTTCCCCCCCGAACTCGCCGGGTGGGACGCCACCCCTCCCGCCGGCTGGCGGGTGGCCTGCACCGGCGTCGGGGCGCTCACGGCCGCGGTGGCGACCGTTCGGTTGCTGTCGGAGCTGGATCCGGAACGCGTCCTGTTCGTGGGCACCTGCGGGTCCTACGACGCGCGGCTCCAGCCGGGGGACGCCGTCTGGGCCTCGGAGGCCCTGGCCATCTCCCTGGATGAGCTGGAGGGGCGGGCCTACCGGCCGGCCATCGAAGTCGTCCGGTGGCCCGCGACCCTCGTGCCGGCCCTGCCCTTCCCGGCCCATTCCGTGGCGGTGCCGCCGGGAATTACGCGCACGGAGGAGGGGGCGCGGCGCCTGGGGGAGCTGGCGGCCGTGGAGCACCTGGAGCTCACGGGGGTCTTTGCGGCCTGCGCGGAGGCGGGCGTGCCCTGCGGGGCCGTGCTGGCGGTGGCGAACCGCGTGGGGCCCGAGGCGCACCGGGAGTGGCGGGAGAACCATGAGCGGGTGAGCCGGGAGCTGATGGCGCGCCTGGCTGGGCTGGGGGTCTTCGGGGGGCGGTGAGGCCAGGAGGAGGCTCCGGCCCCTGCCCGTCTCCACGAGCCAGCCCGCGGGCACGGCCTCGGCGCGGATGCCCAGGCAGTCCCCGGTGACGAACAGGTGGGCGCCGGCCAGGGCTTCCAGGGCCTCGGGGTGGGGGTGGCCGAAGACGTTGCCGCGGCCGGCGCACACCAGGGCCAGCCGCGGGTCCAGGGCCGCGGTCCAGGCGGATCCGGAGGCGCTGCGGCTGCCGTGGTGGCCGGCCTTCAGGAGCCGTCCGGGGGCGGGGGGACCGGGGTCCCCCAGGTCCAGGAGGTCGCGCTCCTGGGTGGCCAGGGCGTCGCCCATGAGCCAGAGTTCCCGGCCGCGCCAGGCCACGCGCAGGACGAGGGAGTTCATGTTCACGTCCCGCAGGGCCATGGGGCCCGGCGGCCACCGCACGGAGAAGGAGGCCCCGCCGCGGTTCCACGCGTCGCCGCGGCGCAACGGGAGGGCGCGTAGCCGGGAGGGCGCGGCGCCGAAGGGCTCCCACTTCGCCGGGGCCATGGCCGGCCGGCTCACCGAGGCCAGGGGCCAGAGGCTCTCCAGGGCCTCCCACCCGCCGGCGTGGTCCTGATGGGGATGGGTGAGGATGAGGTGGAGGGGCTCCCGGACGCCGCGCCGGGCCAGGACCCGCGCGATCCTCCGGGCGGAGCCGGCGTCGGGGCCGGTATCCACCAGGGTGGCGTCGCCGCCCGGGACGCGGATCAGGAGGGCATCGCCCTGGCCGACGTCCAGGGCCTCGATGCTCAAGGCGCGGGGAGGGCTTCCGGTGCCCCTGGAGGCCAGCAGACCCAGGGAGCCCGCCACCAGGGCCGCGGTGAGCCAGCGGGTGCGGCGGAACCCGGCATGGAGCTGCGCCAGGAGGACCCAGCCCAGGCCCAGGGCGGCCCAGGGCCAGAGGGTGCCCGTGGCGAGGGGGACGACGCGGGCGAAGGCGGGCACCAGGGTCCCGCCCACCCAGGCCAGGACGTGGCCGAGGGGCGCCACGGCCCAGGGCGCCGGCAGGAAGACCAGGGCGAGGCACAGGAGCGCCAGCACGGCCACCACGGGAAGGAGGGCCAGGTTGGCGGCGGCGGACCACAGGGGAGCGCCCCCGTGGAACAGGGCCAGCAGGGGCAACGTGGAGAGCCAGGGGGCCAGCACCCTCGCCAGGGGCCCGGCGAATCGCCCCGCCAGCGGCCCCAGGAGCCCGGCCAGGGGGCGGCTGCCCCACAGCAGGCCGGTCAGGGCGAGCCAGGACAGGAGGAAGCCGGGATCGCACCCGGCCGCGGGGTGGACCAGGAGCCACGCCACCAGCGCGCCGTGGAGGGTCACGACCTGGGGGACCTTCCACCCGGTGCCCCTGGCCGCGGCCCAGGCGAGGCCCATGAGGAAGCCGCGCCACACCGGGGCGGTGAACCCCACCAGGGCGCAGTAGGCCAGGCCCCCCGCCATGGCGGCGGCGGGGCTGCCGCGGCCCAGGGCGCGCCGCCACAGGGCCTCCAGGCCCGCCATGACGAGGGACACCTGCAGTCCGGAGACGACGAGGGTGTGGATGGTCCCGCTCTGGACGAAGGGGCTGAAGGCCTCCCCGTGGGCGGGAGGGATGCCCAGGGTGAGGGCGCCCCAGAGGTCCCGGGCCGGGGCGGAGAGCGGCAGCGCGAGGAACCTCGCGTGGACCCAGGCGCGCAGCGCCAGCAGCGGGGAGGGCCGGGGCGGGCCCAGGACCTCCAGCACCAGGGACGAGGGCAGGCGCAGCCTCCGGGGGGCCCCCGCCTCCCGGGCGCGCCACCGCGGGCGCTCGGCGAGGAACCCGGGGCCTGCCTCCACCCGCTGGAGGTCGGCCCCGAAGGCCACGGGGGTGCCCGGCGGGGGCGGCGGCACGCCCGAGGCGGGAAGGTCCAAGGGAAGCGCCAGGCCCCGCAGGGCCTCCGGCGCTTCGACGCGCAGGGCCCCGGCCCGGGAGCGGCCCCGCAGCGCCCAGGGCGCCGCCAGGACGCCCCGGATCCGCGCGGGCCCCGCGGGAAGCGCGCATTCCCACCGGGCCAGGCGCCCCAGCCCGCCCAGGGTGCCCCAGGCCAGGGCGATGGCCAGGCAGAGCCCGATCCAGCGCCGGCGCGGCGCCAGGGGCAGGGAACAGGCCACGGCGGCCCACCCCGCCAGCCGCGCCCCCAGGGGGAGCCTGCCGTCCCAGGCTTCCGGCAGGGCCCACGGAACGGCGCAGGCGGCCCCCAGGGCCCAGGGAAGGGCCCAGAAACCGTCGCCGCTCAGGCGCTGCCAAAGTTCGTCCCGGGAAAGCATGGAGCCGAGTCTACGCGAGGGGGCGATCCATGAGAAAATGGCTGTTCATGCGGGATTCCAAGTGATCCGAAACCACCTTTTCAACGTCGCCGCCTGCCTCGCCGTGTCTTGGGCCTCCCTGGGCGCCTGGAGCCCCGCCTTCCATGAAGTGCAGACAGGGCGGGCCGCCCGGCTCCTGCCCAAGCGCATGGCGGCCTTCCTCGCCACCCACGCGAGGGAGCTCGTCAGCGGCGCGCGGGGGCAGGCCAACGACCAGGTGCCCACCGTGGAGGACGTGGAGGAGCAGTTCCGCCGCATCGTGGCCCTCACGGAGGATCACAAGCGGCCGGAGCGCATTGCCAGGGAGCTGGGCGTCCTGGCCCACCAGGTCCAGCTCCTCATGGACCCCTCGGCGGTGGTGGGCGTATCGTCGCTGCGGGAGTCGTTCCAGGCCTACGGCGACGAGAAGCTTCCGAAGCTCGTGCTGAGCCGGGAGCCCTTCTGGGCGGTCACGTCTCCCCTGGACCCCCGGCCCAGGCTGGTGCAGTGGGCGCAGGTCAAGTTCGACCGCAACCAGGCGCTCCAGGAATGCTTCGACGAGGCGACCGGGCGCAGGAAGGGGGGATGGGACGAGCTTTCAGTGCCCTTCGCCCAGCTCCAGCTTTCCTATTCCAATGGGATCAACGGCACCGCCAATATCTGGATCCAGTTGTGGCGGGCCGTCGGCGACCAGTGGGACGCCCCCGGCGATGAAAGCATAGCCAGGGACTAGTCTTTTCGATATCTTCCTATCATCACCATGGAGACAGGAATGGCCTCGTATACCCGGCTCGGCTCGTACATGCTTTCCAGTGAACTCACGGCCGACCCCATCGGCAGGATCCACCGCGGGCTCTCCCTTTCCGGCAGCGCCTTCGAGAAGCACCACCTGCTGCGGACGTTCACCGACGAGCTCGTGGACGCCGGCATCGGCGCCCGCATGGGGGAGGCCGCGCGGGTGGCCGGAATCCTCGCCGGCAGCCGCGGCTTCGGCGCCAACTACCATGCCGAGCCCGGCAGGACGCCCCACGTGGTCTGCGACTACGTGCCCGGGCGCAGCCTGGCGCAGGTGCTGAGGAAGACCCGCGAGGAGCAGATCCCCCTGGGGGTGGACCATTCCCTTTCCGTGATCCAGGGCCTGGCCATGTCCCTCATGGCGCTGGCCGCCAAGGATCTCCACCACGGCGCCCTGAGCCCCCACAGCATCTGGGTGAGCTTCGAAGGCGCCACGCAGATCGTCGACGCGCCCTACGCCGGCATCCTGGCGGGGCTCCTGCCCAAGGCCAAGGGGCTGGAAAAGGAACTCGCCCCCTACCGCGCGCCGGAAGCCAGGAGCCCGCTGCAGCAGGACCTCTTCGCCCTGGGCGCCGTGCTCTTCGAGCTGCTGACCCTGGAGAAGCTCCCCGCGCCTGAAGCCATCCCCGCGGCGCTGTCCCGCGCCACGCTGAAGGCGGCCATGGAGGACGGCCCCCTTCCGGCCGAGATCGCGGGCCTCCTGAACCGGCTGCTGGTGGACCCCTCCGCCTTCCCTTCCATGGGCGAATTCAACAAGGAGCTCGAGCGCGTCCTCTACGACGGCGACTACAGCCCCACCACCTTCAACATGGCCTTCTACATGCATACGCTCTTCCGCGAGGAGGCCGAACAGGACGGCCAGTCCATGAAGGCGGACCAGGGCGTGGACTACACGCCGTTCCTGCCTTCCGAGGGCGCGTCGCGCAGCGTCCTGGTCAACGCCGACGGGCAGAGCCGGGTGAAGTACTTCGTCTACGCCGGCGCGGCCGCCGTGGCCATCCTCGGATTCTTCGGCTACAAGTACCGCGAGCTCCGGTCCGAGAACAACGCCATCCAGGTCAAGCTCGCCGAACTCCAGCAGCTGAAGGCGGCGAACGAGAACAAGCTCATGGACATCGCCAAGCAGGAGGAGTCCCAGAGGATCCTGCAGGAGCAGCTCGCCAAGAAGGCAACGGAGGCCAAGACCACCGAGGAGCGCGCCAAGGCGAAGAAGGACCTGGAGGAATCCAAGGCCAAGGCCCTGGAACTGGGCCGTCAGAAGGACGAGGCCCTGAAGAAGCAGCAGGAGTTGACCAACCAGGGCAACACCATCGCCCTCAACGCCCAGAAGGCCGCGCCCGCGCCGCAGCCCGCGCCGCCGCCGGCGCCGGCCCCCGCCAAGCAGGAAGCCCCGGCCCCGGCGGTGGTGGCCACTCCCGCGCCCCAGGCGCCGCCCCCCGCGGCCGCCGCGCCCGCGCAGCAGGAGGCGGTGGAGACGCCCGCCGCCCTCGTGCGCCGCGTCAGCCCCACGGCGCCCCGCATCGCCAACAAGGCCTTCCTGCCCGCCAATGTCCGGGACAGCGACATCAAGGTGATCCTGAAGATCTTCGTGGACGCCCAGGGACACCCCGTGAAGGTGGTCATCGTGCAGGGCGTGGCCGGGCCCTTCGGCTACAACGACGCCGCGCAGAACGCCGCCCTGGCCTCGGGCTACGCCCCGGCCACGAAGAACGGCAAGCCCACCACGGGCTGGATGACCCTCGAATACAACTTCGGCAGGGCGAAGTAGCTACCCGCCCAGGATGATCGGATCGTCGTCGTCCCCGTCCACGATGCGGATGTGGGACCCGGCGTCCAGCAGGACGGCGTCCTCGAACATGTTGTGCAGCTTGGGTTCGTAGCGGTCGGCGTCCAGGAGGCGCGGGTCCGCGGCCAGCTGCAGCCCGGTGCGCTCCAGGGAGGCGACGCCGGCGGGATCGACTCCCAGGATCGCCCCCAGGAGCTTCTGCGGATTGGGGGCCTGGCCGGAGGCGATGCGGGTGGTGAAGGCCAGCGCGCCGTCCTTCCAGGCCATGGCCTCCACGAGGGAGCGGATCTCCACGCGCTTGACGCCCTTGTGGCCGCCGGTCTTGCCGGATTTCTCCATCTCGAAGCGTTCGGAGGCCATGAATTCCGCGGTGGCGAAGAGGGCCCGCTCGAGCAGGTCCGCAGGGCACTGCCAGCGCCAGGAGGCGGAGCGGCACAGGTCGGACACGGGCGACGCGTAGTTGGGGACGATCTCGCACTGGAGGACGGTGAGGCCCGCCGGCGCGTGGGCGTTGATGCAGCCGGGCAGTTCCGAAAGCGGCATCCCGGCCCCATGGGCCAGCACCGCGTCGGCCCATTCCCCCCGGCCGGGAACGCCCAGGGGCAGCGGGTGCCCCAGATGCAGGGCGGGCCGGGGCACCTTCTCGAGGCCCATGGCAAGCGGGAGCCCCGCGTCCAGGATGGCCCGGGCCAGCTGGGACGCCAGGGCCGGCGGGTGCTGCCCGCACGCGGGCTCCGAGACGGCGAAGCGGAGCCGGAGGGTCCTTCGGTTGGGATCCGTCTGCCAGCGGTTCATGCGGCGGGCCCTGGAGGTGGCCACGTCGGCCCGGAGCCGCGCGCGCACGGGCTCCCAGGCCGGCCCCGCGAGGCGGAGGAGGGCCAGGGCGTGTTCGAGCTGGCCTTCCAGCTCAAGCATTTTCAGAACCCGGTCCAGGGCGGCCGCTTCGGGCGGTCCGGTGGAAACCATGTCCTGGAAGGCCTTCAGCGGCGCATGTGCGGAATCTCGGGAGGCCTCGTCCATAGCGTTCCAGTGTAACCAGGGCTGGTGGCGGGTCCAGGGTCCGGGTTTTCCGCGAAGGCTGCTGATTTCTCGGTGGGGAATTCCAAAGTCGCCATGAGAATCAGGTAAGAGAAGGACTGCTGCGTTCTTTGTGCAGGGAAAATATTCACGGGTGGGATGGCCCAATTCCCTAATGGATACGCCATTCTTCCCAGATTTCCCCCGGATGATACAAGGCTCCGGGAAAAAATTGCCACGATTCACATCATGAATCGATGTTCACAGTGGCCAGGGGAAGCCGCGTCACTTGGGCTGCTTGGATTCCAGGAAGCGCTTGGCCTCCCGCCGGAGGATCTCGGCGACGCCCTTGTCCCTCATGAGGAGCTTCAGGTCCATGTCGATGAGGCGCTTGAGGAGGTTCAGGGAAAGGGCGATGGGCGTCTTGGGGTTGAGCACCAGGGCCTTCACGATGACGTATTTCTTGAGCCAGTCCCGGTTCGTGGCGATGATCCGGATGACTTCCTCGTTGATGGTGCGCATCTGCGCGATGAAGGCGATCTCCCCCTCGGTTATCCGCGGATTGCGGATCACGTTCACCTGGATGAGGCGGTTGGCCTCGCGGATGAGGAGGGTCCGCTCCTCCTTGCCGCCCTTGATGGCGAGCATGATCTTCTGGTTGGTGCGCAGGCGCATCACGCGCTTGGTGAGCGAGAGGGGGATCTCGTTGCCCTCTTCGTCCAACACGGGCGCCAGAATGGCCCGCACGGGGGCTTCCAGCTCCTCGGGCGTCTCCACCGGAAGGGGCAGCTCGGCCCAGGCCTTGTCGAGCCTGCCGGCCTCCACCTCGTCGATGATCTCCAGGCGCTCCTCGGCGACCTCCTTCGTCACCAGGCGCAGCACGTCCCGCCGGAACTCGTTGACCCGGCGCTTGATCTGGTACTCGGCCTCCGGATGGGTCTCCAGCAGATCCAGGATCACCGGGCGTTCCAGCCAGAGCACCTGGTTGTTCAGGGGGATCTCCAGCACGGCCCCCGGCAGGAACGGCACCACCCGCTCCATCCAGGCGGAGTTCATGTCCGGGTGCAGCAGGGCCGTCTCCAGCAGGGCCGGCTCCTTGCGGTGGATGAGGATGAGTCCCAGGGGATCGGGCGGATCCTGGGGCCCGAGGATGGCGTTGGAGAGCAGGCTCTCCGGCATGGCCTTCACGGTCTCCACCGCGGTGTCGGCGAAGGGGGTCTCCTTGAAGACGGCGTGGCTCAATGCCTGGAGCAGGTCGATGGGCGGAACCGGGAGATTGCCCGCCACCAGGGACCTGGCCATCGCCTCGGGCAGCTGGCCATCCACGAATTTCTGAACGATCAGATGCACGTCATTCCCCTTCCTGGTCGGTCTCCGGAGCCGTGGGCGGGTTCCTGGCCTCCGTGCTCTCGGGGACGATCCATTCCCCATTCTCGCCGAATTTCCCCGTCCACGGTTCGCCGACGGCGGTTCCGTGGCGGATCCTGCGGCCCGCGACGTCCAGCACCACGACGCCGCCGTTGTCCACGGTGATGGAGAAGGGCCCCTTCACCCGCAGGCGCCAGGGGTCCGACACGCGCAGGCTGCGCTTCTGGGCGGGGGCGCCGCCGGGGGCGACGGTCACCTCGCAGGTGTCCTGGGCGCGCAGGGACACCAGCACGCCCTCCTCGTTGACGGGCACTTCGGGCAGGACTTCGCCCACCACGGGATAGGGGCCCTCCGGCTCGGCGGGCTTCCAGCGCGCGGGGCCGGTGCGGTCCACCTGCACCTCGGCCTGGCCCCGGGGGCGGCGCAGGTTGCGCCCGGGCACCACGAGCCAGAGCACCAGCAGGAGCGTGCCGGCGCTGAGCGCGCCCATGAGGATGCGCTCCTGGTGCTCACGGCGCGGGTCGGGCGGTTCCTGCTCCACCAATCCGGGAAGCTGGTTCCACTGTTCGGAGTAGGCCTCGGGGTCCACCCCCAGGCGCTCGGCGATCTGGCGCGCGTAGGGCCGCTCCCGGCCCGGCGGGACCCGGTCCCAGGCCTCGGCCTCCACCGCCTCGAGGACACGCACGCTGAGGTTCAGGTCGAAGGCCAGGGCATGCAGGGAGAGCCCCTGGGCGATGCGGGCCTGCCGGATGGCGTCGCCGATGCCGGTGGCGTGGGGCGCCCCCTCCGGCCCGCTCAAGGCTTCCAGCCCACGGGGACCTCGGCCACCATCCGCCCCAGCTGCTCGCGCCGCTCGTCACGGTTGAGACGGCGGTCGTCCATGGTCCCGCGGTGGGCCATGGCGTCGCCCAGGGTGGACTGGAGGTCGTCGGGCGTCACGAAGTCCCTGCCGTCGAGCCAGGCCTCCGCCCGGGACAGCGCCAGCCAGTGCCCCGCGGCCCGGGTGGAGCAGAAGCCCCGGTTCTCGCGGATCCGCGCCACCACGCGCTCGGCGTAGTCCAGCGCGCCGTCGGAGGCCCGCACCTTGCGCACCTCGGCCCGGGCCCGGCGCCAGCCGTCCAGATCCATGGCCGGTTCCAGGGACTCCAGGATCCCGGAGCCGGCCTCGCCCCGCAGGACGAGCCGCTCCGAGACCGGATCGGGGTAGCCCAGGTGGAGGACGCAGGCGAAGCGGTCCATCTGGCTTTCCGGAAGGGGGAAGGTGCCCGAGGTGTCCATGGGGTTCTGGGTGGCGATGACGAAGAAGGGGTC